>JAEDOE010000018.1 GCA_016302095.1 Anaerovibrio sp.
GGAACTACAGAGGCTCCCACATACTTCAGGTACTCGCCCTCACTGATGCTGAACTGCACAAAAATCGGATTGCTGGAACCAATCGTCACCAGCGTAGTGTTGCCTGCAGCAGCATAAGTGCCGACAGCCACATCATCAACAGCCAGCTTGCCGCTCATCGGTGCATAGACAACGGTATCATCAAGATTCTGCTGAGCCTGCTGTACCAGGGCTGCCATAGCATCAACATTTGCCTGGTAAGCAGCCACCTGGGCACGCTGGGTAGTAACTACCTGCTCAGAAACAGCCGCTGCTGCCAGAAGCTGCTCATTGCGCTGCAAATCAATCAGGGCATTGTTATAAGTTGCCTGGGCCTGGGCCAGATTAGCCTGAGCCTGCAGCAGGGCAGCCCGATAATTGCGGTCATCAATCTTGTACAGTGCCTGACCGGCAGACACATACTGTCCGCCCTTGATATACTTGTCCGTCACATTACCGGACACCCTGGCCTGCACCTTTACTTCATCCTTGCCCTTGACGGAGCCTGCATACTCAAGAGTCAGAGGCGTATCCTGCACCAGCACGTTCATCGCCTTGACCTGCACGGCCCCCATAGCTCTCTGCTGGCCGCCGCCACCGCCAAAAACTCCCATCAAAAGTGTTCCAGCAATAACCACCACCACGATGGCTATTGCTATAATAGCTTTTTTAGACAACTCTACCTACCTCCTATTATTCCCATCATAAACATACATTGAACTTCAATACTAACAGCATACCACTGTACATAATACCTGTACTCTAGCAAAAAGTCAACATATACAGGCTTTATCCCTGCTTCCTTACAGTATAATTTATCATTATGAAAAAAAACTAAAAGCTCAACTGCTCCTGCATGACAGGATTTTTACCTGTCCAGCAATATTATTTCCAAATCATCCGGCACATAAACATTGCCGGTAAAATACTTCCTACATTCCGCCCCGTAGGCTTCCTTGCGGTTAGCAATAGTCTTGTCCTCAGTATGGTAGAGAACTACATTGGCTGCCCCCAGCTGCTGCGCCAGCTCCCCTGCCTCCTTGACAGTACTGTGATTTTTTTCATAAGGCTTGAACTCATCCCTGTCATCGTACTTGCAGAATGCCTCAGACATCAGCCAGTCCGCTCCCTCAACGTACTGACGGCACTGAGGATTGTATGGCTCATCCCCCAGGCAGGTCAGCACCAAGCCATCATCCTTGAACACCATCCGATAGCCAAACTGCTTTGCCTTGGTGGAGAAAATATCAAATGCCGTCAGGGTAAGCTCCGGCAGCTCCACCTTTTCCCCATCCCTGACCTCATGGATGAGAATATCCCTGCCTACATTGGCCAAATCCTTCTTTTTCAACATCATGGCGCACATCTTCTCCAGCATATCCTTCACCACATCGTGACAATAAATATGCAGCTGCCCCTGATATTTGCCCCCGTTCATCAGGGAGGCAATCTTCCTAATCATCCAGATGACACCTAAGATGTGGTCAGTATGCCCATGAGTCACAAACATGTGGTGAATTTTTCCATAATCCGCACCTGCCTGCTCTATCTGCCTCAGTATGCCGTTGCCGCCGCCGGCATCCGTCATGAAAAGCTCCCCGTCTGAAAGCTCAATCAGAAAGCAGGTATTAAATACCTTGGTTACCATTGCATTGCCAGTCCCCAGCATAATCAGCTTCTTCATGCCATTTCTCTCCCTCTTTTGCCTGCTAAAAATAAAATATATTGCCGCTCATCAGTTGACATCTCCACTAAGAGCATAATTTATTATAACAAAAAAGAGGCACTCATGCCTCTTTTTTCTTGCGATTATTCAAAATCTCTAAAGCTTGGCGTGCTGCCTGTTGTTCAGCCGCCTTTTTACTTGGACCCTTACCTGTTCCTAAAACTTCGTCATTAAGCTTCACAGCAAACTCAAACACCTTGGCATGGTCAGGCCCGGTGGCACTCAGCAGCTCATAGCTGACATGGCTGTCAGCCCGGCGCTGCACCAGCTCCTGCAGCATGGTCTTGTAATCCCTGACCCGGGTACTGCCATCCTCAACCCTGTGCAGATGCTCCTCCAGCTGCCTGAGCACATAGCTCTGGGCCTTCTCCCAGCCCTGATCCATATAGATGGCACCGATAACGGACTCAAAGGCATCCTCCAATATGGAAGATCGCCTCCTGCCGCCTGATGTTTGCTCTCCATGTCCTAACAACAGGTAATCTCCCAAATGCAGCTCCGCGGCCCGGCTGGAAAGACTAGCCTCACATACCACTGCTGCCCTGGCCTTTGTCAGATCACCCTCAGGAAGTCCAGGAAAATGATTAAAGAGATAGGTGCTGATAGCAAGCTCCAGCACCGCATCTCCCAAGAATTCCAAGCGCTCATTATGCTCTACCTTCACACGCGACTCATTGGCGTAGGAGGTATGCGTCAGTGCCTGATGCAGCCAGCCGATATGACGGAAGGAAACCCCCAGCCTCCTGGAAAGCTCCTCCAGCCTGCGGCGGCGCTCAGCCGTAACACGATCACTTACACGACCATTCATAATAAAACACTTCAACTCTAATTCATTTCCTCAATTATATAAAACTACGATTTTATCCGCTAAACAATAATTATTCTGCATAATCTAACAATTATGGCTGGCAATTATTTAGCATACTTCTTCAGCACCAGGCAGGCATTGTGGCCGCCGAAGCCGAAGTTGTTGGAAATAGCTGCACGGACAGTCTTCGCCTTTGCCTTGTTCGGCACATAATCAAGGTCAAGACCTTCCTCCGGATGCTCATAATTGATAGTAGGCGGCAGCATGTCATTCTCCACAGCCAAAGCAGTGGCAATAGCCTCAACGCCGCCGGCAGCTCCCAGCAGATGGCCGGTCATGGACTTGATGGAGCTTACGGAAACGTTCTTTGCTTCCTCGCCCCAGACAGTCTTGATAGCCTCGGTCTCACCCAGGTCATTCAGGTGGGTAGATGTGCCATGAGCATTTACATAATCAACCTCTGCAGGAGTCAAACCTGCATCCTTCAATGCCAATGCCATGCACTTCGCCTGCAGCTCGCCATGGGGAGCCGGGCTGGTAATATGATAAGCATCGGAATTGGTGCCATAGCCTGCCACCTCGGCGTAGATATGAGCACCGCGCTTCTCAGCATGCTCCAATGTCTCCAGAACAACAATACCGGCACCCTCGCCCATAACAAAACCGCTGCGGGTTGCATCAAAAGGACGGGAAGCCTTCTGTGGATTGTCATTGCTGTCGCTGCACAGAGCCTTCATAGCACAGAAGCCAGCCACAGCAGCCGGGGAAATACTTGCCTCAGTACCGCCAGCCAGCATAACATCAGCATCACCTCTCTGCAGCACGCGGAAAGCGTCACCGATGTTGTTAGTACCGGTAGCACAAGCAGTAACAACGCAGCTGCTCGGTCCCTTCAGGCCAAAGGCAATAGACACATGACCGGCAGCCATATTGCCGATCATCATCGGAATGAAGAACGGGCTGATGCGGGAAGGCCCCTTATCAAAGAGCTTCTCATACTGGCCGTGCATGGTCTCAATACCGCCAATGCCACTGCCTACATAGGTACCGATGCGCTCGCGATCCTCCGCCTCCAGATCCAGCTTGGCATCCTCAATAGCCATCTTTGCCGCAGCTACAGCAAACTGAGCATAACGGTCAATGCGCTTGGACTCCTTCTTGTCCATATAATCAGCCGGCTCAAAATCCTTTACCTCACCGGCAACCTGTGCCTTGTACTCAGTTGCATCAAAGCGGGTAATTTTATCAATACCATTTTTGCCGGTCATCATAGCATCCCAAAAAGCATCCTTGCCGATACCTACCGGGCTTACTACACCCAAACCGGTAATCACAACACGATTAGACAAAAATAACACCTCACATTTTTTTAAATAGCAGCAACCTCTGCTTCAATCTGCCGGAAGATTTCCTCTACAGTCAAAATCTTATCTATGGTAGGCAGATACTCACCAGTAAATACCAGGCCGGTCTCTACATCGCCCTGCTGCGCACGGCTCAGTGCACGGATTATACAGAAATTATGCTTGCATGCTTTCAAACAATTATCACACTTGGTAGGCGGTACAGGACCATCCATAACGCGCTCTGCCCACGGATTGCGGACAGCACGCCCCGGCAGTCCCACCGGGCTGTGGATAACCACCACATCCTCCGGCTTTGCCTTCAAGTAGAATTCCTTCAGGGCAGGGGCACTATTTGCCTCTGCGCTGGCGGCAAAACGGGAACCCATCTGGACACCGCTTACCCCCATGTTTATTAAATCAGCAATATCCTGGCCGTGCAGTATGCCACCGGCAGCAATCACAGGAATATCCACAGCAGCCACAATATCAGGGATGATGTCCTTGATGGACTGATCCGTCCCCAGATGGCCGCCTGCTTCCTTGCCCTCTACCACAATGGCAGCAGCACCAAGACGCTGAGAAATTTTCGCTAATTTTACAGATGATACAATCGGAACCACCGGAGTCCCTGATTCCTTGCCCAAGGCAAAGATGTCACGGGAAAAGCCTGCACCTGCAACTACCAGGTCAATACCCTCATCAATAGCAGTGTTCACCATCTGGGCAAACTTCTTTGCCGCAAACATGATATTGATGCCAATAATGCCCTTGGAAAGTGCCCGGGCCATCCTGATTTCATAACGCAGCTCCTCCGGAGACATGCCGGAAGCCGCAATCAGGCCGATACCGCCCTGATTTGCCACAGCTGCTGCCAAAGCACCAGTAGACAAGCGAATAGCCATTCCACCTTGCATAATTGGAACCTTCGCAATTTTAGTACCAATCTTCAGTTCAGGAAGCTTCAAATTTACTCCTCCATTCGTAGGCCCGCCCTACCCCTGTCAGAAAATCCCGCGAAATGGATTCACGGGACTTTCCTAAAGGTAAGACACTAATTATTTGTTCTGGTCAATGTAGGAAACAACGTCCTGAACGGTCTTAATCTTCTCTGCAGCCTCATCAGGAATTTCGATGCCGAACTCCTCCTCAAAGGCCATGATGAGCTCTACGATATCCAGGGAGTCAGCACCCAGGTCATCGATAAAAGTGGACTCGATGGAAACCTCATCCGCCTCAACACCCAACTGATCAACTACGATATCTCTTACTTTCTCAAAGGTAGACATGTATGTTTCACCTCCTCTTACGGTTCTCTATATATCCATGTTACATGACCATACCGCCATCAACATTGATGACCTGGCCGGTAACATAAGACGCACAATCAGAAACAAGGAACAGCACTGCGTTGGCAACATCATCAGGCTGGCCGGCCCTGCCCATAGGGATGCCGGTCATCATAGCCTCCTTGACCTTGTCAGAAAGCACTGCCGTCATATCAGTCTCAATAAAGCCCGGCGCTACCATGTTCACGGTAATGCCACGGCTTGCCAGCTCCTTGGCCATGGACTTGGAAAATCCCAGAAGCCCTGCCTTGGCAGCTGCATAGTTTGCCTGGCTGATATTGCCTGTCAGGCCAACTACGGAAGTCATATTTACAATGCGCCCGAAGCGCTTCTTCATCATCGGCTTGGTGACAGCCTTGGTGCAGTAATAGGCACTCTTGAGGTTGGTGTTGATAACAGCATCCCAATCCTCCTCCTTCATGCGCATCAGCAGGTTGTCCCTGGTAATGCCGGCGTTGTTTACGAGAATATCAACGCCCCCGAAGGTATCCACAACGGTCTTGACCATCTCATCAACAGCTTCACCATTGGAAACGTCAGCCTGGACGATAATAGCCTTGCCGCCTGCTGCCTCAATCATGGACTTTACTTCCTCGGCAGCAGCAGTATTGCCTGCATAGTTAATAGCCACGGCAGCCCCTTCCTGGGCAAGCCTCAGGGCGATAGCCCTGCCGATGCCGCGGGACGCACCTGTAACAAGCGCAGTTTTTCCCTCTAAAAGCATATTAACGAACCTCCTTGAAATAGTCAAGAGATTTTTCTAAAGATTCTACATCCTCTACGTTCAGGCTCTTAATAGACTTGTCAATTCTGCGGTTGAAGCCGCACAGAGTCTTGCCAGGACCTGCCTCCAGCAGTACGTCGGCACCGAACTCCTTCATCTTTGCCACGCAGTCCTCCCACAGAACAGGGCTTGCTGCCTGGGCAACCAGGCTTGCCTTGATATCCTCAGCCTTGGTCAGCACCTGGGCATTGACATTTGCCACCACAGGAATCTTCGCATCAGACAAGGTAACCTTATCCAGCTCCACCGCCAGCTTCTCGGCAGCCGGCTTCATCAATGTGCTGTGGAACGGTGCGCTCACAGGCAGGATAACCGCCTTCTTGGCACCGGCTGCCTTCAGCTCCTCCACAGCCAGCTCCACACCACGGGTAGCACCTGCAATAACAATCTGCCCAGGGCAGTTGAAGTTTACTGCCTGCACAGGGCTCTCAGCGGAAACGGACTGGCAGATCTCCACAATCTTTTCACGATCTACGCCTATAATAGCAGCCATACCGCCCTCGCCTACAGGCACGGCCTCCTGCATATAGGCACCACGCTTATGCACCAGCGCAACAGCATCCTGGAACTTCAGCACGCCTGCTGCCACCAGTGCGGAATACTCGCCCAGGCTATGGCCGCCGGTAATCTCCGGCTGCACGCCGTTTTCCTTCAAAATCTCGTTGGCAATGCAGCTGATAGTCAGGATAGCCGGCTGGGTATTGGCAGTCAGCTTTAAGTCCTCCTCAGGCCCCTCAAAGCACATCTTCATGATGGAATAGCCAAGAGCCTCATCGGCCTCCTTGAACATTTTTTTGGCAACATCGTAGTTGTCAAAAAAATCCTTGCCCATGCCCACCTTCTGAGCACCCTGTCCCGGGAATACAAAAGCTAATTTACTCATTTTTACCTCTTTCTTTTAAAACACAATCTCTATGTTCCTGCAACAAAGTCACAGGCAATAAGTCAAAGTATTGCTTAAAATACAGATAGATTATTTCAGAGTATTATGAACTCGCTCGCCTACGGCAGCAATCCCGCCTACCAGCTCCTCAATAATAGTAGCCACAGGCTTAATCTCATGGAACATGCCGCAGATCTGGCCGATCATGACGGAACCGTTCTCCACATCGCCCTTGTGGGTTGCCATATTCAGGCGGCCTGCACCGAACTTCTCCAATTCCTCAACAGAAGCCTGATTTGCCTCCAGCTCTGCATACTCGCGGGTCATCTTGTTGCCAATAACGCGGACAGGATGGCCGGTAGAGCGGCCGGTAACCACAGTGGAGCGATCCTTTGCCTTCAGCACCAGATTCTTGTAGTTCGGATGGGCAATGCACTCCTCGGAAACCACGAAGCGGGAGCCCATCTGCACGCCGGAAGCCCCCAGGGCAAAGGCAGCCAGGATACCACGGGAATCACCGATACCACCGGCAGCGATAACAGGCACATCCACTGCATCCACAACCTGAGGCACCAGTGCCATGGTGGTAATGTCACCGATATGGCCGCCGGACTCAGTACCCTCGGCAATAACGGCATCAACACCGGAACGCACCAGGCGCTTTGCCAGCGCTACAGAGGCAACCACAGGAATAACCTTGGTGCCAACTTCCTTCAAAGCCGGCAGATACTCGGCTGGATTGCCGGCGCCGGTAGTAACAACTGCCACCCGCTCGTCAATCACAACCTGCATAACCTCTTTTACGAAAGGAGACATCAGCATGATGTTTACGCCAAAAGGCTTGTCGGTCCAGCGCTTTGCCTTCTGGATTTCTGCCCGGAGCAGGTCAGGCGGCATGTGACCGGCACCAATAATGCCCAGGCCACCTGCGTTAGATACGGCAGAAGCCAGCTCAGCCGTGCCAATCCACGCCATACCACCCTGGAATATTGGATACTTGATATTTAATAATTTGCAAATTGGATTTTCCTCAAACATGTTAGTCCTCCTTAGACCATCTGATAATGCAGGATGCCCATGTAAGCCCTGCACCAAAACCAGACAGTGCTATAATGTCTCCCTTTTTGAACCGCTTGGCAGCAGATGCCTCAGCCAGGGCGATTGGAATGCAGGCAGCAGACATGTTGCCGTACTTCTGGATATTGACAATCACCTTGTCCATCGGCATGGACAAACGCTTTGCGGCAGACTCTATGATACGGATATTAGCCTGATGCGGCACCAGCCAGTCAATCTTTTCCTGAGGCATGCCAATCTTCTCCAGGGAGTTCTTGACAGTCCTGCCCATTGCCTTTACAGCAAACTTGAAGACTTCCTTGCCATTCATGTGAATGAGATTGAGGCGCTGGTCTATGGATTCCTTGCTGACAGGCATCAGGCTGCCGCTGGACGGAATCTGTATCGCATCGCCGCCGGAGCCATCACTGCCCAGATCAAAGCTGAGTATTCCATAGCCATCCTCAACCTGCCCCAGCACAGCAGCACCGGCACCGTCACCAAACAACACACATGTATTGCGATCTTCCCAGTTGATGTACTTGGAAAGAGTTTCTGCTCCAATCACCAGTGCCTTCTTGTAGACGCCGGTCTCAATAAACTGGGCTGCCACGCTGGCTGCATAGGCAAACCCGGAACAGGCCGCCGACAAATCAAAAGCCGCAGCATGCTTTGCTCCCAGACGATTCTGAAGCATACAAGCAGTAGATGGAATAATTCTGTCAGAAGTCAGGGTAGCAACAATTATCAGATCAAGCTCCTCAGCAGCTGTACCGGCATCAGCCAGCGCACTCTCAGCAGCCTTCATAGCCAAGTCAGACATTGGAACCCCGTCCTCAGCGATACGGCGCTCCTTGATACCTGTTCTTTCAACAATCCATTCATCACTGGTATCAACTATTTTCTCCAAATCAGCATTAGTCATTATCTTTTCTGGAACGTAATAGCCAGTTCCAAGAATACCTGCACTATATAGTTTCGCTGTCATTCGCTAGCAACTCCTCCTCTGCAATACTGTCACGGATATGGCCCGTAACATCATTCTTCACACACTCTATGGCTACGCCAATAGCACTGCAAATCGCTTTAGCGTTGGAAGAACCATGGCATATTATACAGCAGCCATTCACGCCCAAAAGCGGCGCACCGCCATATTCAGAAACATCCAGCCGCCTGCCCAGCTTTTTCAAAGCCGGCATTACCAGCACTGCACCAAGCTTCGCCAGGATACCACCATTCTTAATCGCATCCTTGATCAGCTGGAACAATGTCAAAGCCAAGCCTTCTGCAAATTTTAACACAATATTACCAACAAATCCATCACAAATTACAACATCCGCCTTACCGCTTGGAATATCACGGCCCTCAATGTTGCCGATGAAATTTACATCCCTTGCCTGCTTCAGCATGGGATAAGTGGCCTGAACCTTCTTGTTGCCCTTGGTTTCCTCCTCGCCGATATTCAGAAGTCCCACCTTGGGGTTATCTATGCCATAAACATACTTGCTGAAAATCGAACCCATCATTGCCATCTCCGTCAGATCCCGGGGCTTGGAGTCCACAATGGCACCGGAGTCCAGGAGCAGGGCAATGCCGTGGGTGGTAGGCAGCGGCGTGGCAATCGAAGGACGGTCAATCCCCTTGATCATCTTCAGGAACATCTTGGCAGCCACCGTGGCCGCTCCGGTGCTGCCGGCTGACAGCACTCCGTCACATTCACCGCTCTTGACCAGCTTCGTGGCAACCACCAGGCTGGCATCCTTCTTGTGGCGGATGGCCTCCACGGGATGCTCCCCCATCTCAATGGCCTCGCTGGCATGATGAATGATCAGGTGAGGATTATTGGCCATGCCGGTCTTCGCCAGCTCTGCCTTTATTTTTGCCTCATCGCCTACCAGAACTATATCGCATTTATACTTACGGACAGCTTCTACCGCACCCAGCACAATCTGCGCCGGTGCGTAGTCGCCCCCCATCGCATCAACTGCAATTCTCACAAAAAAGCCTCCTAATTAACTTCTGCCAAAGACACCATGATAAACTTCGCCCGGAACACCTCCTGCTTCTCGTTCCTGGTCTTTACCCAGACGAAAAACTTGTTGCTCCTCTGCTTGATGACCTCTGCCTTGGCTATCAGCATCTCCCCCACCTTCACCGGCACCTTGTACTTGATATTTGCCACGCCGGTCACAGCCAGCGGTGCATCAATCAGGGCCAGGGCAAGGGAATTGGCCTGAGAGAAAATAAAATGCCCCTTGGCAATCTTATTCCTGGCAAAAACCATATCCTCGGTAATCTTCAGCAGCGATATCCCTGAGTGACCTCTTTCCAAATCAATGACGTCACCTACAACCTCTGTCTTTTCCAAAGTGGTTATGTTGTCCTGAGCCTTCTCAGCCACCTGACGTATGCGCTCACGCACCTCAGGTATGCCCAGTTCCATCCGGTCCAGGCGGATGGTCTGAATGCTGACCTCAAAAAGGCCCGCCAGCTCCTCATCCGTCAGGAAGGGCTTTTCCCGCACCTGGCGCAAGAGAATTTCGTGTCTTTCCTTTTTTTTCAATCTTGCCATCTCTATCACCTGTACATAAAAACAAGGCACAGTGCTGCAATCTGCTTGCACCAGGATGCCTGCTCACGAAAAATTAGTACCAGCTCATATAACTTGATTGCAATTATACATGGTTATATATAAAAAGGCAAGCGAAAATTATAAAATTTTAATGGAACTCACACAGCTGAGCAAAACGCCCCCATGTCAGTATAATAAATTTTAGGCTTTTAGTACAGTGTTTTTTCCAATTATGTAGCAATAATATTGCAATATCATGAATATTATGCATGCACAAAGTAAAATGAGCAGAATTTCAATCCTCATAAAACTGAAGGAACGAAACTCTGCTCATATTACTCATTATTCAGCTGCGGAAATTACTTCCTTGCCATCATAGTAACCACACTCTGTGCAAACATGATGAGGCAACTTTGGCTCATGGCACTGAGGGCACTCAACATAGCCAGGAACTTCCAACTTCCAGTTAGCACGACGGGAATCGCGACGAGCCTTGGACATCTTACGCTTAGGTACTGCCATTTCAGGATACACCTCCTTGGAAATTATTCGATACTCGAATTATTTTGCTTCAATAATTGCTGCAATGCCGCAAGTCTTGGGTCAATAACAGTACGGTCACAGCCACAATCGCCATGATTGAGGTTTGCGCCGCACTTCAGGCACAGACCGCGACAATCAGCGTTGCATATATTATTTAACGGCTGGTCGGACAGAAGCAC
>JAEDOE010000297.1 GCA_016302095.1 Anaerovibrio sp.
AGGCCATCGTGGCTGTGGCCTGCGAGCGGGATTTGACCAGTGGCATTCAGGATGTATTCCCCCTGCCGGTTTTGGGCGTGCTCAATGAGCGCCCCTTTGGTCCCTGCTTTAACACCAGAGTGGATATCAATAAGCTGGAAGCAGCAATTTTAACCTTTATGGATGATGAGGAAGCTAAGGAAAAGCATGCAAAAACAGACCAGCAAGCAAGCTAAAACTACAAATGATAAGCACAAGCAGCAGGCTGGCAAGGGGCAGAGCCCAAAGCAAGCTAGCCCAAAATACAGCAAGCTGCCCAGCACCGCCCGGGGCGGAGCCTTAACTGTGCTGGGGCAGGTGCTGGAGGAGGGCGCCTACACCAATTTGGCCTTGAACAAATACCTGCGCTCCCATGCTATGGAAAGCATGGAGCGGCGTTTATTGACCGAGCTGGTTTACGGCACGGTGAAGGCTTGGGGCACTTTGGATTGGTATTTGGCCCAGTGCGTGAGCCGTCCTCTGGAGCAGCTGGAGGGTGCGGTGCTGAACCTTTTGCGGCTTAGCGCCTACCAGCTGCTGTATATGGAGCGCATTCCTGCTGCCGCCGCCTGCAATGAGGCGGTGAAGCTGGCCCGTTGCGTGAGCCATGAGGGCAGCGCCAAATTCGTCAACGGCGTACTGCGGGGACTGCTGCGCAAGGAGCAGGCCGGGGAACTGGCCCTGCCGGACCCGGCGCAGGACGATGCGGGCTATTTAGCCCTCAAGTATATGCACCCTCGCTGGCTGGTAAAGCGTTGGCTGGGGCCCTGGGGTAAGGCAGGCACGGAAGCACTGTTGGCCTTTAACAATACCTCGGCACCGGTGTGCCTGCGGACCAATACGCTGGTCACCACCCGGGAGCGATTGCTGGCAGAGCTGACTGCAGCTGGCGCGGAGGTGGAGCCTTCCCGCTGGTGTGCAGAGGGCCTGGTGGTGCGCAAGCTGGACCAGCTAGGCCTGGGCGAGCTGCTCGCTAAATTTCCGGACGCCTTTTATGTGCAGGACGAAAGCTCCATGCTGGTGGCAGGGCTGGTGGCGCCCCAGCCGGGGATGGCGGTGCTGGACATGTGCAGCGCCCCCGGTGGCAAAACCACCCATCTAGCCCAGCTGATGCAGAACCAGGGCAGTATTACTGCCTGCGATGTGCATGAGCATAAGCTGCAGCTGATTGCAGAAAATGCGCAGCGTTTAGGCATAAGCATCATTAAGCCCACCCTGAACGATGGCACGGTGCTGCGCCAGGAGTGGCTGGGTCAATTCGACAGGGTGCTGGTGGACGCTCCCTGCTCCGGTATGGGCGTGCTCCGCAGAAGGGCGGAGGCTCGCTGGCGTAAGCAGCGGCAGGATTTGAAGCTGTTCCCGCCCTTGCAGCTGGAAATATTACAGAACGCTGCTCAATATGTGAAGGCAGGGGGTAGGCTGGTGTACAGCACCTGCACCATTGAGCAGGCGGAAAACCATTACCTAATTGAAGAGTTTTTAGCAAATAATCACGAGTGGCAGCGTGTGCCCTTCGCCCATCCTATTTCAGAAGAGATGGTCGACGAGCTACAGATACTGCCACAGGTGGATAATATAGATGGATTTTATATTTGCGTGTTGGAGAGGAAGGAAAATTCCTCCACCGCAAGCGGTCCCCCTGGCCCAGGCCACCCTCTCTTGGCCCCAGGGGCCAATTCACCTTGTCCCTTTTAAAAGGGAGGCTTCCTACTAATTTCATTTAGTATTTGAGGAACTTATGAAAATCGACATTTTTGGTTTAACAATAGAAGAATTGACGGAAGTGGTGGCGAGCAAGGGGCTGAAAAAGTTTCGCGCCAAGCAAATCTTCCAGTGGCTCTACCAAAAGTCCGTCTTTGACTTTGCTGCCATGCACAATTTGAGCAAGGCCGATATCGCCCTGTTGGAGGAGCACTTCACCGTGTTGCCACGGGAAATAACCATCCTGCGGGAGCAAAACTCCAGCGATGGCATGACCAGCAAGCTGCTCTTGGGACTGCCCGACGGCAACAGCGTGGAAACAGTCCTGATGCACCACGATTATGGCTACAGCGTCTGCGTTTCCAGCCAAGTGGGCTGCGACATGCACTGCGCCTTCTGCGCCAGCGGCCTCAAGGGAGCGGTGCGCAATTTGACGGCGCCGGAAATCATTGCCCAAGTGTACCTTTTCAACGAGCGTTTGCGCCAAAGGGCAGTGGAAGCTCCGCAAAGTAAGCCCGAAATGGTCTCCCGCGTGGTAGTCATGGGCAGTGGCGAGCCCATGCTGAACTTTGACGCGGTTTTGGGAGCATTGGACTTCCTCCACCGGGAGGACACCTGCTTCATGAGCTATCGCAACATGACCATCTCCACCTGCGGCATCA
>JAEDOE010000298.1 GCA_016302095.1 Anaerovibrio sp.
AATCTTGTCCACAAGCTCGCTGCCATCACGCATAGCATCCAGGTCAAGCATGCGCTGACGCTCAACAGCTACCGGGTCAGGCTGTTTTTTCTTGTCCTGCTGGCTGTTGTCAGCTCCCAGCAGGTCGCGGAGCTTGTCCAGCAAAGTCTTTTCATCATCCATATCCTTATCCTCCTTTGGCTTTGACTGCAAGATATCCTTCAGCTTTTCCGGCTGCTTGAATCTTGTCATGTCGATAGAAACATTATTCACCACGGCCACACTGCCCTGCAGGAAATTCTCCACCTGCTCATCAGTGTCCACCTCGTCAACGAAGCCATAAGCAAGAGCCTCATCGGCACTCATCCACGTTTCTGCATCCATCAGCTTGTTCAGCTTGGCTTCAGCAACGTTCTTGCACTTCTTCATGTACACGTTGACAATGGTCTGCTTGACCGCAGTCAGCCTGTCGGTCATTTTCTTCAGCTTCGGCACGTCCATGTAGTCAATCACGATGCACATGGGATTGTGTATCATGAAAATGCCGTTCCTCGGCATCACCACTTTATCCGCAGCACAGGTGATAATCGTGGCGGCACTGGCTGCCATGCCGTCAATGCAGGCAGTGATATTGCCTGTGTAGGTTTTCAGCTGATTATATATGGCCTGTGCCGCGAATACATCGCCGCCGGGACTGTTGATCCTCAGCTTCAAATCCTTGCCGCCCAGGGCTTTCAGGTCTTCCGCGAACTGCTTCGGGGTTACTTCGTCATCTCCCCAGCTTGAGCTGGCTATTTCGCCATACAGCAGAAGCTCCGCCTCCGCTTCCCCTGCTTCATTCCTTATCTGCCAGAAAATATTATTTTTCTGCTTCAGGTCGTTCAGTGTCGTTATCTTCTTCGTCTCTCCCATCACTATCACCTCCTTCCGCTGGTGACTGCGGCTCATTCGTTGCTGGCAGGGTACCCAGCGCAACGCCTGCCTCCTCAGCCCTCTGCTGCTCAATGCGGATGGTTTCCAGATTCTCATAGAAATCGCTGCCTGTCATTTCGGCAGCTTCCCTTTCGTGAGTAGACAAACCGCACTGGATGCGCAAAGTTGAGCCGTTTATGTCTTTGACCGGGTCCAGGATGCTCATGGACGGGCCGTACCATTCTGCGTTGCAATAGGCAAAGCGGATGGCAGGGTCGCTGAAGAAACCAGGTGCCTCAATCCGCCCGGTGGCCACAGCCTCCGTCAGCCACATTTCATATACAGGCTGGCAGAAATCACGGCTGAACCATGCGCGCCTGAGCCTGAACTGCTCCCAGGCCTGCAACAGGGCTGCACGGCTGGCACTGTAGGAGCTGTTGAAGGACTTCATCAGCACTTCGTAAGGAATGTTCAGGGCCGCGGCAATCATCTTGATGTAGACCGTCATGAAGCCGTCAAAGGTTGCCTGTCCGCCTGTGGCACCGATGGATTTTACATCGATGTTTTTAGGCAGGGCATTGATGGTACCAGGCCCCAGGCTATACTCGTTGGCATCCACCACAGGCCCGGTGCCACCATCTTTATCATAGGTGCTTGCCCCCAGAATGCTGGAGACGTCTCCGGCAAAGCTGGAATTGCCTGTCGAAATGAAAAAGATGGTGAAATAGGAACGCAGGATAGCTGCCGCCAGCTCTGCATCCGAATACCTCGATACCTGCTTGAGGGCCTTTATCACAGGTGCCAGATATGGCACGCCCCGATACTGCTCAGGCCGTTCATCATGGCAGATATGCAGCACGTTAGGCTGGCTCATGATGTCGCCAAAAGCCTCCACCCGTGCCCAGGTAGTTGTGCTGTTTATCTCTACAGGGTCAAAAGGCACTTTGTTGGAAATCCAGTAGGCTTCCACTGCTCCGTTGCCATCCACCTCGACACCGTTGATGATTTTATTGCGGCCATTGGGGGCAGTCATTTCCACTGCCAGTGGGCCCGTAATGCCGTAAAAGTCTCGCCCTTGCGGATTGGAAACCCTGTTGCCCTCAATGGCCTGTATTCTAAGAGTATACGGCATGTTGATGTCGTAAGCCCGCCTGAAAATGGCAAAGCTGTCACCATCAGTCATATACGCCTTATACAAAATTTCCTGCAAATCGTAAAAGTTATTCCGCTTCCTGATATCGCACAGCTTGGAGCTGGCCCAGAGGTTAAATTCCATAGCTGCCTGCTTGTTCCAGCTTTCAGCTTCCTCGGGGGTCATATCCAGCAGCTGATATTTCACCTTTGGGAACACCTTCAAGCCTGCCCCCACTGTATACTGGGTGGTTGTGGCAATTGCCGCGCTCCCTACAGGGGTATTGATGGCCTGGTCCGCCGCCCGGCTGCGCAATATATCAAGATGGGCATTGATATCAGACTTGGCACTGGATTT
>JAEDOE010000299.1 GCA_016302095.1 Anaerovibrio sp.
CTGAGCCGCAGCCAGGATGTGACGGAAAAGAAGCTGGCTGAGACCATGGAGATTATCCGTCAGCACAATCCCAAGGCGCCGGTGGTGACTACCCCGTGGGATGAGCTGAGTGGCAGCCAGATTTTGTCTGCCCTGGCCAACAGCCCGTTGCTTTCCGTCTCCGAGGTAGAGAAGGAGCAGCATGAGCACGACCATGATCACCATGACCATGACCATGACCACGATCATGAGCATCATCACGAGGGAGAATGTCATGACCCTGAGTGCAGCTGCCATGAGCATGACCATGAGCACGAGCACCACGACCATGAGCACGGGCACCATGACCATGAGCATCATCACCACGATGGGGAGTGCCATGATCCTGAGTGCAGCTGCCATGATCACCATCATGACCACGAACACCATCACGATCATGGGCATGACCATGGTCATCATCATCATGCTGATGATGTATTTGGCAGCTGGGGACAGGAAACTACCAAAAAGTATTCTGCGGCTGAGCTGAAGGAAATCCTGGCTGAGCTGGTAAATGCAGATGAATACGGTGTAGTGCTTCGTGCCAAGGGCATCGTAAAATCTGTCAACGAAGGTGAGTGGCTGCATTTTAACTACGTTCCGGGGGAGAGCAGCGTAGAGGCAGGAGCTGCTGACTATACCGGGCGTTTCTGTGTAATCGGCAGCAGGCTGCAGGAGCACAGCCTGCAGGAGCTGTTCATGGGCAAGGAGTGATTTTTGAGATATGAGTGAGAAGCAGAATGTGCCTGTATACTACTTTCTTGGCCTTTTGGAGAGCGGCAAGACCAGCGTGATTATAGATTTTCTTGCCAATAATCAGTTTGGCAAGGCTGAGTGCAATTTGATTATTATGGGCGAGGAAGGCGAGGAGGAAATTGACGAGGAGCTCCTTGCCAAAAGCCATGCCAAGATTATTACCGTGGAGGATATCGAGGAGCTGACGCCTGAGTTTTATCAGGAATTGCAGGACAAGTACCATCCCAGCAGCATTTTGTTCGAGGCCAACGGCATGTGGAACGCAGGGGATTTTATGAATATCCCCCTGCCGGAGGAATGGTTTGATTTTCAGAATGTGGGGCTGGTCAATGCTGAGACTTTCGAGGTTTATCAGAAGAACATGAAGGACCGTTTCGTGGATTTGTTCCGCTACTGCGAGCTGATTATCTTCAACCGCTGCGACCACAATACACGCCAGCAGGATATCCGGCGCAATGTGCGGGTGGTGAACCGCCGTGCCAACGTGATTTTTGAGTCTGAGCTGCCGGATTTTGTGGAGGAGGAGCCGGAGCTGCCATTTGACAACACCAAGGATGTCATTGATTTGGATTTTGATGATTATGGCGCCTGGTTCGTGGATATGCAGGACCACCCGGAGACCTATGACAAGAAGCGGATGATTTTTGACGGCTATATCTGCTCTGCTGAGAAAAAGGGCAAGGTACATTATGGCGTAGGCAGGGTAGGCATGGCCTGCTGTGCGGAGGATATGATGTTCCTGGGGATTGCCGGTGCCGGTGCGCCTTTCAGGCAGCTGAACCACAAGGAGAATGAACGGAAGTGGGGGCAGATTACCGGCGTGGTGCACTGCAAGCTGGGCTCTGACGGCGAGGTGGAGAATCTTTCCTTCAAGGTGGAGGAGTTCAAGGAAAAGGCAAAGCCGCAGGATACGATTGTGTATTTTAATTGATTTGGCTGAATTTTTCGTAATCGAGGTGTTTTTATGCCGCTGAAGGAAAAGATAATTGAACGTGTGCAGGGGGAGGCTGGGGAATGGCCCTACCTTGACACCCTGCCCGGGGAGCTGCATACCTTGCAGCTTCAGCGGCTGTACCGGGAAAATGAGGACATGTACGAGCTTTTTTCCTATACCAGTGAGGAGCGGCATCTGGGGTTTTGTGCGTATTTTCATCAGGAGACTGAGGAATACAAGGTGCGTGTCTGGATTGGGCTGACGGAGTTTTGCCTTTTGCAGTTTATTACGGCAAGCTTCGAGACCTTCCAGCACCATCTTCAGCAGTATATGGAAGGGGCAATCCATGACCTTGTGGTGTACAATCCTGACAGCATGAGCTATGTTACCCGGGAGATGAATATTACGGCATGGGATTACAAGGCTCTGCTGCCGGAGAGGCTGGAGGGCTTTGAGCTGTTTATTACGCCTGAGGCGCCGGTGAGGGTGCTGAATGGCTCGTATATCGTTTTTGATTATTCGGATTTTGCTTTGAAAAGCAATTTTATTATCTATTATAATGAGTTTCGCTGTGAGTTCTTTGGGGAGGCCCGCATCCTGAATATCCCGGAGATGAATTATGTTTTTGACTCCAAGAGCCTGCCGGAGCTGGAAGAAAAGCTGAAAGC
>JAEDOE010000300.1 GCA_016302095.1 Anaerovibrio sp.
AATACTCAATGCGGGCATCATCGTGAATCATGCCGTCAGCTTCCTCATGCTCATGGAGGCCGATGCCGTTCTCCACAATCATCAGCGGCAGCTCATAACGCTCCTGCAAGAGGTTCAGGGCATAGCGGAGACCTACCGGGTCAATCTGCCAGCCCCAGTCATTTGCCTTGACGAAAGGATTCTTCTTCTCCCTGCCAAGATGGCGGACATTGGACTCATCGTACTCAGTAGTAAAGGTCATATAGTAGGAGAAGGCAATATAATCAACCGTGCCCTCCTGGATAATCTTCAAATCCTCAGGCTCCATCCTGATATCGGTGCCGAAACGCTCCCACTCCTTCAGGATGTAGCTAGGGTAATGCCCCCGGCACTGCACATCAGCAAACACATAAGTCCTATCCATCTCCTTCAGAGCCGCAATCTGGTCCTGTGGCGCAGCAGAGGCAGGATAAGTCGGGCAGAAGGCAATCATGCAGCCAATCTGGAAGTCAGGATTGATTTTGTGCCCCTCAATCACCGCCATGGCAGAAGCCACAAACTCATAGTGAGCTGCCTGATACATTACCTGATACCTGTCCTCCCCTTCCTTGTACAGCAGTCCGGAATTGGTAAAGGTAAGGAACGGGCTCTCCGTATTTCTCTGGTTGTTGATTTCATTGAAGGTCATCCAATACTTAACCTTGTCCTTGTAACGCTCAAAGCATACCTTGGCAAAGCGCACAAAGAACTCAATCATCTTGCGATTGCGCCAGCCGCCGTACTCATTTGCCAGATGCAGCGGAATCTCAAAATGGGACAGGGTTACCACCGGCTCCATGCCATGCTTGTGCATCTCATCAAAGAGGTCATCGTAGAATTTCAGGCCTTCCTCATTTGGCTCAAGCTCGTCGCCATTAGGAAAAATCCGCGTCCAGGCAATGCTGGTACGGAAGCACTTGAAACCCATGCCTGCCAAGAGGGCAATATCCTCCTTGTAGCGATGATAAAAATCAATTGCCTCATGGTTCGGATAATTTTCACCCTCAATAATGCCGTCCGTAATGCCCCGCTCTACGCCCGGCGCACCTACGGTCATTACATCAGCCACGCTAGGCCCCTTGCCGCCCACATTCCAGGCACCCTCCAGCTGATGGGCAGCCACTGCGCCGCCCCACAAAAAAACTTTTGGTAAAGCCATAATACTTCCTCCCACTTCTTGCTTTTTTGTATATGACAATTATATCACAAACAATTAACTTGGACACACCAATTTTACTTGGCAAGCTTTTCCATTTCCTTGTACACATCAATCAGCTCCAGGGCAATCAGCTTGAAGCCCTCGGCACTCATCAGCTGGTCCTCCGCATGGATAATCAGCAGGCAGGCAACAGAATCCCCCTCTGCCTCCTTGCCCAGCATTTCCAGATGGGCATCATGCCCCTGATTAAAGGACTCATCACCCTGGGCAATCAGCTTCTCAGCTTTCTCATAATCATGTGCCTTTGCCGCATGAATCGCCTCAATGTAGCAGCTTCTTGCCGTACCTACCGCAGCAATAATCTGAAACGCACCCATCTCAATATCTTCATTCATAACAACAGCTTCCTCTGCCATAATTTAAGCAGCCTCCTTCTCTTCCTCAACCATATTATTATCCATTTTCTTAACAAACGGGAGTTGAACTACTCCCTCCTAACGCTTAGCGTTTGAGGAGGGAGATTCCCACTTCTACGAGAACAGCCTTCTGCCTTGGCAAAAGGACTTACACACTCTCCGTGGGCGTTAATTTCCGTAGTTCCTACGGTATTTTTTTATGCAATAAAAGATCGCATAAATAGGACAAAAAAATTGCCTGAATCAGGGGAAAAATTGTAAGTAAAAAGGCCGAAGCAAGCTGCCCCAGCCCTTTTATATGGGAATATGTTAAGAAACCGATATGAAAATTACAGGCCCATCATCTTCTTGGCGAGAGCCAGCACGCCCTTGCCATCCAGACGGCCATACATGCGCATCTCAATAGCATCAACAGGCTTGCCAGGCAGCTGCTCCTTTACCTTGCCCAGGTTGAAGCTTACCTGAGGGCCAAGCAGAACAACGTCAGCATCAGCAGCCTTGGAAGCAGCCTCATTCATAGGGTATGCATCAATGGAGCACTCAAAGCCCTCATCTGCAGCTGCGGCTCTCATCTTCTTTACCAGCATGGAAGTGGACATACCTGCGGAACACAACAAAACAATCTTCTTCATAAATAACCTCTCCTTTAACCTCTTATTTGTTATTGCTTTTACCTAACTTCTATGGTTTTATTTTACCATCAGCAGGAAAGCTTTTACAATACCTGCAGCACGGCTTGAAATAACGTTTCAGTAAATCCCCCCTTCATCTGAAACATTATT
>JAEDOE010000301.1 GCA_016302095.1 Anaerovibrio sp.
AGCACTACGACAAACTGAAATTTATTTCAAGGAAAGAAGGATTTCGAGTTTTTTTGCAGAAATATTATATATAATTTGGGGAGAAAGGGCTAATAGGGGGTATGCTCAATGGAAAACAGAAAAACAATGCTGATTGTTGACGATATGGAAATCAACCGCGCCATCCTGACGCAGTTTTTTCAGGATGAATTCCATATCATCGAGGCAGAAAACGGCAGGGAGGCACTGGACTTCATCAAAAGCCAGCCCATCGACATCATCCTGCTGGACTTGATGATGCCGGTCATGACAGGCATGGAGGTACTGGAATGGCTGAGGGCCAATCCGCACTATGGTGACATCCCGGTAATTGTCACCACCTCTGCCGATGACGTGAACAGCGAGGTAATGGCCATGGAACGAGGCGCAGCCGATTACCTGACCAAGCCATACAATCCTTCTATCGTCAGCTGCCGTGTGCAGAATGTACTGGGAAGGCGCGAAAACGAAATCAGCAAGCTGAGGCAGGCAGCCCAGGACAGAAAAATCAGTGCCATGCAGCAGATTCTGGACATTGACCAGCTGACAGGCCTCCTGACGCAAAAAGCATTCCTGCAGCAAGCAGCTGACAAGATATCCGGGAACCCGGAAACACGCTACTGCTTTATTTACCTTGACATAGCCAGCTTCAAGCTGATCAATGAGCTTTTCAACATGGAAACAGGCGATACCATTCTCAAGACCGCCGCCTCCTACTTCAATACCATCGTAGGCAAGCGGGGGCTTGCCAGCCACCTGACAGCTGACTCCTTTGCCATACTGCTGCCTGAGGATATGCTGGACATGGATTTGCTCATTCAGGGGCTGGATGCCATGATGCACTCCCTGACCATTTACCGCACGGTGGCATTTTTTGCCGGTGTCTATCAGATAGACAATATCTACCTGACTACCAGCCAGATGCTGGACAGGGCGCACATGGCAATGACCTCGGTAAAGAATTCCCATGCCCGCCGCTTTGCCTTTTACGATGATGCCCTGCGCACCAAGCTGATGGACGAGCAGATTATTGCCAGGGAAATGGAACCGGCACTGAATAACGGCCAGTTCTTCATCAAATACCAGCCTATCTACAAAATAGACACGGAAGCCAGAACCATGGCTCCTATTGCCGCAGAGGCGCTGCTGCGCTGGCAGCATCCGGAACAGGGAATTATCAGCCCTGACAGGTTTATTCCCGTCTTTGAAAAAAATGGTTTTATCAACAGGGTGGACAGATTTGCCTGGGAGCAGGCATGCCACTTCCTCAGCCGCCAGCGTGACTGGGGGCTGGACATACAGCCCATCTCCATCAATATATCCCACATGAATTTTTATGATATGTCCTTTGTGGACTACCTGCTGCGGCTGCTGCGGAAGTACGACCTGCAGCCATGGATGCTGTGGCTGGAGCTGACGGAAAAATCCTACAACCACGCCCCTGAGCAGCTGACAAAAATCCTGCGCCGCCTCAACAGCTGCGGCTTCTCCGTTATTCTAGACGATTTTGGCAGCAGCTTCAGCTCCCTAGGCATCCTCCGGGACCTGACCATTGACATGCTCAAGGTGGATGTGCGCCGCCTCTACGCCCACGGCAATCATGACAGGGTGGACATCATCCTGCAGGCAATCATCGATATGGCAAAGAAGCTGAACATGCAGGTAATTGCCGAAGGAGTGGAAACTCCGGTGCAGGCAGAGCTGCTGCAGACCATGGGCTGCCATACCATGCAGGGCTTCCACTACTCCCTTCCCCTGAACTCCGATGCCTATATCGAGCTGCTCTCCAGCCTCCGATAAAACTGCTTTGCAAAAAGAAAAATTGCCGCAGATGATTTCTCATGCTGCGGCAATATTTTTTGCCCTAAATTTAAATTCAGAACTGGAACTTCTGCAGATTCTCCTGCACCTCCTGGGCCTGGCGTGCCAGTGCATCACTGGCGGAGGCAACCTCCTGGGCCGAAGCGGACTGCTGCTCCGTGGCCGCCGAGATGGACTGCATGTTGTCAGCCACATGCTTTGCGCCCTTGTCAATCTCGTTCATCTGGCTGGTAATCCCCTCCGCCTGCCTGGCAACAGCTGCTACAGACCGGGACATATGATTGATCTTGTCAGATACCTGCACCACCAGCACATTGATTTCCTCAAATACCTGACGAAGTCCCTCGACAGACTCAGCCCCCTTGGCTACCGCATCCCGGCCGGAGTTCATAGAATCTACCGCCTTGCCGGTATCTTCCTGAATGCTGCCAATCAGGCCTGCAATCTGCTGGGCTGCCATGCCTGACTGCTCCGCCAGCTTTCTCACTTCCTCTGCCACTACGGCAAAGCCCCTGCCCTGCTCACCGGCACGGGC
>JAEDOE010000302.1 GCA_016302095.1 Anaerovibrio sp.
TCACCATGCCTGCGGGAGAAAATCACCGGCAGGTATTCCATGTACAGCCTGCTCAGCTGGCTGTCAGATGCTGCAAAAATCTTTGCCTCCATGGCCTTTTTGGCAACAGCCTTCTCCCCTGCCGCCTCAGAAGATTCCGCCATATCAGCCAGCAGCCTTGCCGCCTTATCATATTCAGCTGCGCTTCTCTGCTTGACAAAGGCAAGAAAATCTGCCACATCAATCCTGCCATCATTGGCAAAGAAGCCGCCCCGCATGATATTGAAAATCACGTTGGTACGATGGTGGACACATGCCATCTCATCAGCCGTGGACTGAATGCCGTCAGCCTCACCGATAAACCTGTCCAGCTCAGCATCCGTAGCCCCGATATCCTCTGCCAGAAGCCTTGCCGCCTCTTTCCTGTCAGCCAGCACCTTTTTCAGCTTCACCACATCAGCTGCATTCAGGGAATGGTCAAAGGCACTTGCCCAGCCGTCCTCGGAGCCAGCTGCCAGCTCCGCCTCATGCAGGATAAAGCAGCTGCCCCTGCCGCCTTTAACTATATCTGTTTCCGTAAGCTTCCTGCCAGCAGCAAAGTCCTGTATCACCCCACCAGAAATATACACCTTATCCTCTGTGGTAAACCAGCAGGTATTGGCCAGCAGCGCCTCATTTGGCTCCGCCCTGTCCGTCAAGGCGGAAGAAAGGGCAAACATGGCAAGCCCCGACTCTGTATCCAGCTCCGTGCTCTTGTAGGCATCCACCAGCACGGACATATTGTTCTGCAGGGAGGCATCCACAATGGCAGGCATGATATTCCTGGCACCATCCAAAACGCGCACCCTCTGAGGCTTGTCAGCCATATTGATGATCTTTGCCAGCTTGACCAGGCCAAAACGCCTGCTGGATGTCCAGCCATAGCGGAAAACCAGCTGCAAAGCCTCATGACGCGCCTCAAAAATCACCTTGGAGCCGTTGATATTCTTGTACAGATTGTATTGCACGCCATCCTCCGGGATGCCTGCCGCCCCTGTTCCCTGCAAAAACCTGCCAAAAGGCTCCCAAAGCGTTACGCCATCAGCCCTTTCCACCTGAATCGCCGTATAGGAGCCGGTGGTGTACTTGTAGTCGGCAATCCTGTCTGCCGTGCCGTACTGGAAAATAGCGTGGTCGGCATTCTTCCTGCCGGCAGTGATACCGCCCTTCGCCCACAGAAAATTCCACACATCGCCGGAACTGGTGATAGTCATGAAAAAATCATCCATGCGGTCATAGTTCTCCAGCTTGTAGAACTTTTCCCCGTCCAAAATAACAAAATCGCCCTTGACACCCTTGGAATTGCTCACAACAATTCTCTCCCCTCTCTGAATTCGCAAATCAAAATCACAAAACAATCAACAATCAAATTCTCTTGCTTCATCTGATTATTATTCTAACAAAAGGGAAGCTTTTATAAAGGGTGCCAGGGCTTCTTTGTTACTATGTTACAAAAAATCCTGCCATATATGGAAACACTGCTAAAATTATAGCCTGAGCCTGTTTTTCATCCTTCCGGATACTCAGCCGGTCGGCAGGCAGGTTGCAAAGCTGCTAATCCTTCATCTCCTGCTTGCCATACATGTACTCATAATACTGCTTTTTCATTTCCTTCCTGGTCTTCACCGGCGGCCACAGCTCACCCAGGGCATCCTCCCGCATGGCAGCCGCCAGATGGGGATAGAGCTGGGGATTGTCCGTGCTCATGTCCCGTATCAGCTCCTTGACCTTCTGGCGCACCGTATGGCCGTCATGGGGACAGGGCGAAGGCACCGGTGCAAAGCCGTGATACTGGATTGCCTCCCTGATTTCCTGCTCCCGGAAGTACACCAGGGGACGGATAACCGTCAAATCGGTCTTGTCCAGATAGGTCTTCGGGGTAAAGGTGTGCAGCTGCCCGGAATACAGAAGGCTCATAAAGAAAGTCTCCACCGCATCATCATGGTGATGGGCGTATGCCACCTTGTTGCAGCCCTGCTCCACCGCATAGCGGTTCACCGCCCCCCGGCGGAAGAAGGCGCAGGTATAGCAGGGGTCCTTGCCCTGCTGGGCCTCAATAGTTCCTGCAATATCCACCTCGAAGCTGGCAAAGGGAATCTCCAGCTCTGCCATAAACTCCCCGATCCGCTTCGTATCAAAATCCTGGGAAAACATGGGATTGATGGTCAAAGCCATCAGCTCAAAGTCCTTCTTCAGCCTCTTTCGCATCATGGCCATGGCGTAGGCAAGGAAAATGCTGTCCTTGCCCCCGGACACCCCAATCAGAATCCTGTCCCCGTCCTCAATCAATTCAAACTCCGTAATCGCCCGCATCAGCTTGCTAAAGTAAAGCTGGGGCAGCTGAAACTTCATC
>JAEDOE010000303.1 GCA_016302095.1 Anaerovibrio sp.
TATTTCTATCAGTATATGCACGAAGTAACAAACCAGCACTACGACAAACTGAAATCTATCTTAGCATTCTTTGAACCCCTGCGCAGAAATGTAATCATAAACCACGCCATACTGCAGCCAGTAATCCACGCATTTGATAATCACATTCATCATATTGTGGGTACTCATGGCAAAATTACTGATATCGCAGATCAGCTTTACCTCCCCGCGCTTTACATGCTGGAACTGAACCGTCACGCTATACCTGTTAATAGACAGGTGATACACATTATCAGTAGCCTTCTCTGCCAGCACGAACTTGGTAGGATTATCAGGGTCAGGCTGCATGAACCCAAACTCCTTCAGGCGTTCAATCAGCTGCGGCTTGGTAGTCCTGTGAAATTCCTCATTCACCTTGTCACGCTCACGTTCCAATTCCTCAAACAAAGGGAAGCTTCTCATAATCATACACTCCTTTTTTATAACAAAAAAAGACATGCAGCAAAAGCAGGTATGCCTCGTTGCATGTCTTGTATTGATTTTATAACTTTCCCTTGCAAATGTCAAGCTGTACTTATGTGCCTGTGCAATTGCACATTTTGCACAAGCAAACAGCCAGTTATACTTCCTGCTTGTCCACAGGCACAGTATGCAGCTCCAAATCAGGATTATTATCCGTAATCCACCCCAGAGCCCATTCATTGCTCACCAAAAGCACAGGATTGTTGCGGCGGTCATACACAAACATGCCCCTGTCCGCACCACGAAGCCCTGCCGGGGTAACCTCCCTGCCATCAGCGTAGGTCATCCAGCGAGCCACCTCATAAGGCTGCATAGTCATGACAATATCCACGCCATACTCGTTCTTCAGCCTGTATTCCAGCACCTCAAACTGCAAGGTACCAACCGTACCCACAATATATGACTCCGTACCTGCACCTGCCTGCTGGAACAGCTGGATAGCCCCCTCCTGGGTAAGCTGCTCCACGCCCTTGACAAACTGCTTGCGCTTCATGGTGTCCTTTGCCTGCACCCGGGCAAATTTCTCCGGCGGGAACACTGGAAAATCCTCATAGCTGAACTTGTGGGAGATATCGCACAGTGTATCACCGATACCGAAAATCCCCGGGTCAAAGAGTCCCACAATATCCCCCGGATATGCCTCGTCCACAATCTGCCTGTCCTGGGCCAGGAACTGCTGCGGCTGCGCCAGCTTGATAGGCTTGCCGCTGCGGCTGTGGTACACGCTCATACCCCGCTCAAACTTGCCGGAGCAGATGCGGATAAAGGCCAGGCGGTCACGGTGGGCAGGATTCATATTTGCCTGAATCTTGAACACAAAGGCAGAAAACTTCTCATCATCAGGCTCAATAACTCCCTCCGTGGACTTCCTGCCCACAGGCTCCGGAGCCAGCTTCAAATATTCCTCCAAAAAATTCTGCACGCCGAAGTTGGTCATGGCAGAACCGAAGAACATCGGCGTCAGCTCTCCCCGTGCCACCTTCTCAAGGTCAAACTCCTCACCGGCAGTATCCAGAAGGTCAATATCATCAACCAAGGTCTGATGAGCCTCCGCCCCCAGCATCTCCACAAACTCGGCATCCTCCAAAGAGCCGGTTACAGATGCCCTGGCATTCTGCCCATGGGAGGTATCATCATCAAAAAGCTCAATCTGCTTCTTCTGCCTGTCATACACGCCAAAATAATTGCCGTCTGTGCCAATCGGCCAATTCATCGGATAAGAGCGGATGCCCAGCACATTTTCCAACTCATCCATCAAATCCAGAGGCGCCTTGCCAAAGCGGTCCAGCTTGTTGACAAAGGTAAAGATAGGAATACCGCGCTGCTTGCAGACCTTGAACAGCTTCTTGGTCTGAGCCTCCACGCCTTTTGCCACATCGATAATCATGACAGCACTATCCACCGCCATCAGGGTGCGGTAGGTATCCTCAGAAAAGTCCTGATGGCCCGGCGTATCAAGGATATTGATGCAATAGCCATTATAATTAAACTGCAAAACAGACGAGGTAACGGAAATACCGCGCTGCTTCTCTATCTCCATCCAGTCAGACACAGCGTGGTGCTGGGTTTTTCTCGACTTGATGGAACCAGCCAGATGGATAGCACCGCCGTACAGCAGCAGCTTCTCCGTCAGGGTAGTCTTACCTGCATCCGGATGGGAAATAATCGCAAAGGTGCGACGCTTCCGGATTTCTTCTTTAAAATCAGCCAAAATCCTTCCTCCTGAAAAAGTATTTAACTTCTTACATATACCACAAAAATCCCGTCCTGACAAGCAAAAAATCACTACATAGCCGGGGAAAATATATCCATAAGCAAAAAGCGGCATCTGCCACCGGGGACAAAAACTCCGTCCCCGGCAGCTTCA
>JAEDOE010000304.1 GCA_016302095.1 Anaerovibrio sp.
CGCAGGCTGTCAGATAAGCTGTCCAGGAAGGGCTACGGAGAGGATGAGATAGAGGAAACTATTCAGTGGCTGCAGTCTAAAAGGTTTATCCAGGAGGAGGAGGGCTGCCGGAGGCGGTTTGAGTTTCTCTACCATGACAGCAGCTACAGCGTGCGGCAGATTGTGGCAAAGCTGCAGCAGCAGGGCTATGACCGGGATATGATCAGGGAGTGCATCCCGGATGATACTGATGAGCGGGAGTATGCCGTGGCCATGAAGGTGGTGCGGCGCAGGTTCAAGGCAGGCACCGAGCAGCAGAAAATGCTGCAGCATCTGTACATGAAGGGCTTTGACTACGATACGGCCAGGAACGCTGTGGAGGATTTGCGGCTGGAATGGGACGAGGATATATGATATAATGGATTGGTGTTTCAGGCTTTGCCTGTGCGGTTTTGGGGCGCATACGAAAACGCTGCATGATTTGCGCAGGCAGTCAGCCCATGAGTGATTTGTGTGGATTGAGGAGGAGCATAAATAGTGACAAATGAAATGATTATTGTCCTGGACTTTGGTGGCCAGTACAACCAGCTGATTGCCCGCCGTGTGCGTGAGTGCAATGTTTATTGCGAGGTGCATCCGAATACTCTCAGCCTTGAGAAAATCAAGGCCATGAAGAACCTGAAGGGTATTATCTTTACCGGCGGTCCTAACAGCGTGTATACATCTGATTCTGCAACTATCAGCACAGAGGTATTCAAGCTGGGGGTGCCTGTGCTGGGCATCTGCTACGGCTCCCAGCTGATGGCGCATTTGCTGGGGGGGAAGGTGGAGACTGCTCCTGTCAGCGAGTATGGCAAGACCGATGTAAGCATCAAGGCTGTTGGTTCCAAGCTGTTTGAGGGCGTATCTGCCAATACCGTCTGCTGGATGAGCCACACGGACTATATTTCCAAGGCTCCTGAGGGCTTCACTATTACGGCTGATACTCCAGTATGCCCTGTAGCGGCTATGGAGAACGAGGCAGAGGGCCTGTATGCCGTACAGTTCCATCCTGAGGTGCTGCATACTGTAGAGGGCACGAAGATGCTCAGCAATTTTGTGTACAATGTCTGCCAGTGTGCTGGTGACTGGCGCATGGATTCCTTTGTGGAAACTACCATTCAGCAGCTGAAGGAGAAAATCGGCGATGGCAAGGCTCTCTGTGCCTTGTCCGGCGGCGTTGATTCCTCCGTGGCGGCTGTGCTCATGTCCAAGGCTATTGGCAAGCAGCTGACCTGCGTATTCGTTGATCACGGTCTTTTGCGCAAGGATGAGGGGGATCAGGTTGAGGCGGTATTCGGTCCTGATGGCCCATACGATTTGAATTTCATCCGCGTCAATGTGCAGGAGCGTTTCTATGAGAAGCTCAAGGGCGTAACCGAGCCGGAGCAGAAGCGCAAGATTATCGGCGAGGAGTTCATCCGGGTATTTGAGGAGGAAGCCAAGAAGATTGGTGCCGTGGACTTTTTGGTACAGGGAACTATCTATCCGGATGTGATTGAGAGCGGCCTGGGCAAGTCTGCGGTTATCAAGTCCCATCACAATGTAGGCGGTCTCCCTGATTATGTGGATTTCAAGGAGATTGTAGAGCCGCTGCGCCTTTTGTTCAAGGACGAGGTGAGGAAGGCAGGCCGTGAGCTGGGCATTCCTGATTATCTGGTGAACCGCCAGCCGTTCCCTGGCCCTGGCCTGGGCATCCGCATTATCGGCGAGGTAACTGCCGAAAAGGTAAAAATCGTGCAGGAGGCAGATGCTATCTACCGGGAGGAAGTGGCTGCCGCCGGTGTGGACAAGAATCTGGGACAGTATTTCGCTGCCCTTACCAATATGCGCTCCGTAGGTGTTATGGGTGATTTCCGCACCTATGATTATGCTATTGCCCTGCGTGCCGTTATGACCAGCGACTTCATGACCGCTGAGAGTGCTCAGCTCCCATGGGAGGTACTGCACAAGGTAACCAATCGTATTGTGAATGAGGTTAAGGGCGTAAACCGTGTAATGTATGATTGCACCAGCAAACCGCCTGCGACTATTGAGTTTGAATAAGAAGTGATATTGGATGCGGCAGATAGTCTTTAGGTGATTGTCTGTCGCATTTATAATAATGTGTTTTTGGGTATGACACCGCCCCTCGGGGTGAGCAGTGATAATAGCCCTTATGAGGGCTGATAATAAACCACCAGTTGAACTAGTTGTTGGTAACTTAAAGTATTGGAAGTGCTTATATTATGAAGGAGTAACACCGAATGATTGATATATATACCGAGAAGAAAGCATCAAAAGAATGGATTATTCAAAACGATTTGTATTTCAATTTGCATACAGGTAATGAAGACATGTCCGAAAATGA
>JAEDOE010000305.1 GCA_016302095.1 Anaerovibrio sp.
GCTACCTGCTGGTAAAATTCCAAGCCACGCTGGACAGGTTTTCCAACAAGGTGGATGAGCTGATACTGGAACTGCGGAACGGCTATTACTATATGAATCCCCATAATGCTACATAATAAAATTAGAAAGCCAATATTCAAACAAACACTCAAATAAAAAAGATGGTTCTAATGCATAACATGTATAGCATAAATAGCATAAATAACATACATAGCATGTGCATCAGAACCATCTTTTTATTTTATCTTTTTATTTTATCCTTGCATTAGAACATATCATGCTCAATCATGTACTCAGCAATCTGCAGAGCATTCAGGGCAGCACCCTTCCTGATCTGGTCGCCGCATACCCAGAAATTCAAACCGTTATCAATGGAATAATCCTTGCGGATACGGCCTACCTCTACATCATCCTTGCCGGAGGTCTCCAAAGGCATCGGATAAACCTGCTCATCAGGGTTGTCAGTCAGGGTAACGCCAGGGAAGTCAGCCAGCACCTCACGGGCCTTCTCCACGGAAACCTCGTCCTCGAACTCCACATTTACGGACTCAGCATGGCTTCTGTAAACAGGCACGCGGACAGTGGTAGCGGTGATGCGCAGGGAATCATCGCTCATGATCTTCTTGGTCTCGTCGATCATCTTCATTTCTTCCTTGGTGTAGAGATTCTCCTTGAAGACATCAATCTGAGGAATCAAGTTGAAAGCAATCTGATAGTGCTTTGCCAGGGACGCGCCAGGCAGAATGTTGGCAACAACCTCCCTGCCCTCGTTGATGGCCTTAACCTGCTCCTCCAGCTCAGCCATGGCTTCCTTGCCGCCGCCGGAAACAGCCTGATAGGTGGAGACCACGATGCGCTTAATCTTGGACACATCATACAGAGGCTTCAAAGCCATAACCATGATGATGGTAGAGCAGTTCGGGTTGGCAATAATGCCCTTGTGGCTAGCAATAGCCTCAGGATTTACCTCAGGCACTACCAATGGCACCTCAGGATCCATGCGGAAGGCACTGGAGTTATCAATAACAACGGCACCAGCCTTTACAGCAGCCGGAGCAAAAGTCTTGCTGGCAGCGCCACCGGCAAAGAGGGCAATATCCACACCCTCGAAGGAAGCATCAGTAGCCTCCTCCACAGTGTACTCCTTGCCCATGAACTGAATCTTCTTGCCGGCAGAACGCTTGGAAGCCAGCAGCTTCAGCTCTGCAAAAGGAAAATTGCGCTCCTCAATCAGATTCAGGAATTCCTGGCCTACCGCACCGGTAGCACCCAAAATAGCAACATTGTACTTCTTCATATTCTAAACATCCTTTCAATGGTGAAATATCATTAGTCCATTACTTTGTCCAGCCCGATAACCAGGCCGCTGAGGCCGCGAACCTTCTTGCAGGCCAGGCACACACCCGGCATAAAGGACTCACGGTTCAGTGAATCATGGCGGATAGTCAGCGTCTGCCCCAGGCCGCCGAAAATAACCTCCTGATGAGCCACATAGCCCGGCAGGCGCACGCTGTGAATATGCATGCCGTCCACATTGGCACCACGGGCACCGGCAACCTTCTCCGTTTCCTCAGGGTTGCCCTGCTGATGCTTCGCACGCACCTCGGAAATCATGGCAGCTGTCTGCAAAGCCGTGCCGGAAGGGGCATCCAGCTTCTTATCATGATGCAGCTCAATAATCTCCACCTCAGGCATATACTTGGCAGCCTGCCTTGCCATCAGCATCATCAGCACGGCACCGATAGCAAAATTCGGGGCGATGAACACAGGGGTATTGTGCTCCTTTGCCAAAGCCTCCAGCTCAGCCTTTGCCTCATCAGAAAGGCCGGTGGTGCCGATAACAGGGGATACGCCCTTTTTCACAGCCAGCACTGCATTGCCATACACAACATCCGGGCGGGTAAAATCAACCATTACCTCCGGCTTGGTCTCATCAATAGCCTTGGCCAGGTCATCAGCAACGATTACGCCGCTCTTGCCCATGCCAACCATCTCACCGGCATCTGCCCCGGCCACAATATCAACTGCACCAACCAGCTGCAGCTCAGAATCCTCCATGACAGCCTTCACCACTGCCTGTCCCATCCTGCCGCAGGCACCGCTAACCAGAACCTTAATCAAAGTCAACGCCTCCAAACAACATTATTTAGTCAAATTTCAGATACCACTATATAATAAAGGAAATAAGCCGAATATGCAAGCTTTTTTCTAAAAAAATCCACCATAAAATTACAAAAGTCTCTATCTAGGCAACTTGCAGGATAAAATATTTACCACTTTATCAGAAAAAAGCCTTTTTCCCCATGAACTCCATGCAGCAAATAAAGGCAAAGAGCAGAGATAACAACACTATCTAAACTGCCGCTT
>JAEDOE010000306.1 GCA_016302095.1 Anaerovibrio sp.
CTTTAAACCCTTGATTTTATAAGCGTTTGTGGCTATTTGCTCTGGAAGATGTTTTAATGAGTTTTTGTTTACTTCTACCATCATTCCAACGGAATTTTGGAAGATTTTTGGAATATGCTTGGAATACAGCTCTGGCTCTACCGCCAGAGTTTTTTGTTGCACGAAAAAATAAACCGCAGGACTTTTTATATTGACCTGCGGTTTGAATTAGATGTTGTTTGTATTGTGTTGTTATTTAGGTTCTTCGAAGACTCTCTGCATACCTTCCACCGTAATCAGCCACGTCGAGCCTGACGGACTGTTACCTTGGCAATGCCCCAGCGTTCAGCAGCCTCTGTGGCTTATTCATTATAATCCATGCTTTACCCGGTCATGCTCCTCGGCACGCTTCGCATCGTTCCAGCGGTTCATACCGCCGACTAAATACCCTGTTATGCGGCGGATGCGCTCAAAGGGCACTACCTGTAGTTCGTAGTCCAGCACGGCCTGACCGGCATCGTTTGTGCCGATAATCAGTTTTCGTGGCCTGATGCCACCATGCTCGTTGGTCAGCAACGCGATGTATGCCAGCACTTCGTCTTTTGAAATGCGTGGCACGTTCCGTACTGTGACTTCAACGCCGTTAATCAGCATAATATCACCCCGTCCCAACATTGCTGCTACTGTGCACCGCGCTGGTGCTTGTACCAGTTGGCTTTGCCCCTCAGCACATCGCCGCCACGGCTACCATCAATAGCCCATGGCTTGTAAGACGGGCTCTCAGACGTACCAAGGTACTCAAGGTCACCACGTGTATCTCCGTCGCCGTAGCTGTCATTCCACCATGCATACGGCTTATGGGTGCCAACACCGCCATCTTCGTTGTTGGCAGCCTCCCCGTGTGTTAAAATATGGCACTTGTCAATGGTCAGCCACAGAGCAGTGGCAACCCTATCAATAACCTGAGCCATAACTTCTATCTGCTTAGCAGTCGGCGGGAAGCCTCCGAGGCTGGCAGAACCGCCGCCATAGCAGCAGCAAAGAGCGATGCCAATGGAGCCGGTATTGCGCCGCCATGTATGGCTTTTAGTCTCTGACAAATCATCAGTAGTCACATAGATGCTGCCATCTCCCGTGATATTGATGTGATAATCCTCAAATACAGTGGTATGATTGCCAGCCGTCCAGTGCAGGTAGATTTTCGGCTCCCTGCCTTCAGCTTTCGCCTTGTTCCAGATAGTTTCTCTGGCGGATGCCGCCATATTCTCAACTTCATCAATTGTTACTTCTCTTTTCATCCTTTCACTCTCCCTTCCCTGACCTGCTTCAATGTAGATTTCAGCCTATTCGGTATCGGCACGCCAGCATTTGCGATATTCTCAGTTATAGACAGGCACTCGTTGGCAAGATAGAAATACAGCACCATCGGCATCACCAGCTCCGTGCCTATAACCGCATCCATGATATGCCCCATGGACACCATGAGCAGTATCAGCACTTTTTTCACGATGCCCCTAAAGCCGATACGGCTGTCCAGGGACAGCTCCGGGCAGAAAAAGGATGCTGATACGCCTGTGATGTAGTCAATAATCATGGCAATTACCAGCCCCTCAAGCCCCACGGACCAGCCGCCGAATAAGTGCGTTACAATCAGGCCTGCCACAGAACTAATCCCTCCTGCCACCACCCCGGCACCTCCTGTCACCGGCAAAAAATCTTTTATAGAGCAAACTGCTTTTTCCATAGCTTCACCCCTAAAATTTAATCTGGTAGAACAGCACCCCGGCACAATCAGCGGCAAAATCACCATTGTCCCACTGCTTATCTATCCACTTTTCCTTGGCTGCACCAATGGCCAGCGTGGTTGCTGCTGCCCAAAAATCATTGAAACCCGCATTCCTTTTCAGCTGGTCATTGATAACGTAGCTGATACCGAAGTGAGCGAATCTGTCAACCCCCACGCTGTCAGCAAGATTATGCTCTGCTGCCATCACCGGCACCGATAATGCTGTCAATAACATTGTTAATGCGATTGTCATCAGCACATTTCTTATTTTCTTCACTGACTTGCACCTCCATCTCCAATTTGGAAATGAGGTGGAGCAACCTCACGATTGTCTCCACCAGCACATCCACAGTCTTGCTGCTTAAATTTTCCCTAAGCTCCAGCTCGTTCATCACTCAGCCTGTGCCTCTGCTTCAAGAGCCTTGATTTCGTCCTGCAAGGCATTAATCTGGTCGCGCACCTTCTGCCTCTCTGCAATCAAGGTCTTGGCATCGTAAGGAGCTTCCTTGCCAATCAGAGAAGCCTCATAGCACTTGATAATCTTGTAATCACCAATCTCGCTGTTTTTGCTTGCCAGATGCGCCTGCAGATTGAT
>JAEDOE010000307.1 GCA_016302095.1 Anaerovibrio sp.
TCACCAAAGAGGGCCATAGCACCCTTGCCGGTGGCCTCGTCCTTGGACATGTGCTCAATGACCACATCGGTGCCCTTGAGGATTTCCCGGTTCACCAGCTCCTCCACATCAGCCAGCTGCTGGGCGGAAACAGGCTCGAAGTTGGTGAAGTCGAAGCGCAGGCGGTCTGCATTCACGGAAGAACCGGCCTGATTTACCTGCTGGCCTACCACGCGCTTCAGGGCAGCCTGCAGGAGATGGGTTGCAGTATGGTTGCGGGCGGAAGCCAGCTTCACATTCTGGTCAACCTTGATTTCTACCTTGTCACCAACCTTCAGCTGGCCTTCCTCTACATAGCACTCATGGTATACGGTGCCATCCGGCAGCTTCTTGGCGTTGACAGCCTGAATCCTGCCGAACTCGGTAACCAGCACGCCCTTGTCACCCACCTGGCCGCCGCCCTCTGCATAGAACGGGGTAACATCCAGGATAATGCCTGCCTCATCGCCATCCTGCAGCTCATCCACCAGGGCGCCATCCTTCCAGATAGCCACCACCTTGCCCTCCCGGGCAGACAGGTCAACCTTCAAAGCTGCGGTATCGATGCCCTGCAAATCAGGGATAGCATAACGCTCATTCTCCGCACGGGCCGCACGGGCGCGGTCACGCTGTGCCTGCATTTCCTTGTCAAAGGCTTCCTTGTCCAGCTCCATGTCGTTCTCGTGGAGGATTTCCTCCGTCAGCTCCCAAGGGAAGCCGAAGGTATCGTACAGCTTGAAGCCTAGCTCACCGGACAGGGTGTTGGAACCTGCCGCCTTGGTCTCAGCTATGTAGCCGTCCAAAAGCTCAATGCCCTGCTCCAGGGTTGCGGAGAAGCGGTCTTCCTCCAGGGCAATAACCTTCTTGATGTACTCCTTCTTCTGGCCGAGAGCCTCAAAATCGCTGGCATCTGCATAAATATCGCAGACTGCATCCACAGCACCCTCCAGGAACTTGTCCTTGATGCCCAGCATGCGGCCATGGCGGACAGCCCGGCGCAGGATGCGGCGCAGCACATAGCCCCTGCCCTCGTTGGATGGCAGGATGCCGTCCATAATCATGATGGTCATGGAACGGGCATGGTCAGCAATAACCTTCAGGGAAATGTCAGTCTCCTCACCGGCACCATACTGAACACCGGAAACCTTGGAGGCATACTCAATAATCGGGAACAGGAGGTCAGTCTCAAAGTTGTTCTTTACTCCCTGCATAACGGAAGCAATACGCTCCAGCCCCATGCCGGTATCGATGTTCTTGTGCTCCAAATCGTTGTAGGTGCCTTCCTCAGTCCTGTCGAACTGGGTGAACACGTTGTTCCAGATTTCCAGATAGCGGTCGCAGTCACAGCCTACGCCGCAGGTAGGGCTGCCGCAGCCCCGCTCCTCCCCCAGGTCAATGAAAATCTCCGTATCAGGTCCGCAAGGGCCTGGGCCGATTTCCCAGAAATTGTCCTCCAGCTTCACGATATGAGTCGGGTCAAAGCCAGGCTGTGCCTTCCACAGCTCCTCTGCCTCGGTATCCTTCGGATAAATGGATGCCCACAGCTTGTCTTTTGGCAGCTCCAATACCTCGGTCAGGAACTCCCAGGACCAAGGAATAGCTTCCTTCTTGAAGTAATCACCAAAGGAGAAGTTGCCCAGCATCTCAAAATAAGTCTGATGACGGGCAGTACGGCCTACATTCTCAATATCACCGGTACGCACACAGCGCTGGCTGGTGGTAATACGTCCGCGAGGCGGCTTTACCTTGCCGGTGAAATACGCCTTGAAAGGCGCCATGCCTGCACCCACCATCAGGAGAGTCGGATCATTCTCCGGAATCAAGGAGGCACTTGGCAGCCTCAGATGACCTTTCTTCTCAGCAAAAAACTGGAGATAAGCCTCCCGCAATTCATTACCTGACATTTTCTTCAAAATAATCTACCCCCAAATAAGGAATTTCTTACGCATTATGCTACGTTATGCTATGCCTCAATGCACAATAACCGCACACTAACTCTACTAGTATATCACACATCGGGCAAAATGGCACAAAAAATTTCCTCATTTCCTCATTCATTTACGCCAAATTTACAGCACCCGGCGCCTGCGCTGCTTTCTCTGGCACATATCAAGGTCCGCCTTTTCCAGCACCCGGCGCAAATCATCCCGCACGGATTCCGCTGTGGAAATGCCGTAGGAAATGCTCAGGGGCTGGTTCTGAATCCGATACTGGTCATACTGCTCCTTGAACATGCGCATAATCGCCTTGGCCTCGTTCTCATCCGTATTCACCAGCACAATGGTAAACTCATCACCGCCAACCCGGTAAACCATGGCATCCTCAGGAAGGGCCAGC
>JAEDOE010000308.1 GCA_016302095.1 Anaerovibrio sp.
TGATGATGTAAAGCACTATGCTGGTGGCTATGTCATGTATCGCTACATGGCGGCCAATAGCGGCTTTTCCCCTGCTGATTCAGTGAAGCAGTTTATGAACTCACTGGCTTCTTCCAGTGGCAATATTGATGACCGCATTGATGCAGCCGTAGCCGCGGCCACCAAGGGCAGGTTTTCCTCCTTTGACAGCATGAAGGCAGCCATGGCGGCAGACCGAGGCAGGTATGGCTCCGGCGATGCAGAAACGAAAAAGTTTTTACTGGATTGCTGCAACATAAACCTGGATAATAATGCGATTGACGTGGGCAGTATCACAGGCTCGGATGCAGGCAACAGAGCCTCAAAGAATGCAGAGGAAACCCTGCCGGAGGCTGGTTCTGTGAAATTCTGGACTAATCCTGTTGCCAATGAATCCGTGATAGACGGTTTGACCGTAAAATGGCGTCCAGGGGATAGAACCGTTGATTTTGGTGGTGGTGATGTACGGAATTGGCATTCAGCAGATTTGCGCATTAAGGACGGCCTGAGCTTTCAGACCGGCACTAAAGCAAATCAAAATATTTTCTTAGCGTTGTCCAAAATTGATGCCCAGGCCATGGGACTGATGGACAAGGATGGCAAAACACTCAAGGTAACAACCCAGATCAAGGCGGAAGCAGCTATTTCCCAGCTTGATAAATCCATTAATCGGGCACTTAATCAGATTACGACTATAGGTGCTGTCACCAGTCGAATGGAATACACCCGGGCCAACCTGACTACCGCCAGTGAAAACACTGTCAGCGCGGAGTCTGTCATCCGTGATGCGGATATGGCCAAGGAAATGACGGAATACACCAAAAACAATGTGCTGCTGCAGGCGGCACAGTCCATGCTGGCCCAGGCAAATCAGAATAGCTCCGGTGTTCTGAGCCTGCTGCAATAAAATAGAATATATAGCAGATAATGCAGGGCTGACAGGCAGAAAAATGCGGAGGCATCTTTTCTGTTTGGTCAGCCTTGTTTTTTTATGTATTTTTGCTTGCAATCTCTGTTGAATAGGTCTATAATGCAACCCATAAATATGCTGTAAAAAATACAAAGATGTAAAGACAGTGTACATGGTCGGCGGACAGCATATTTTGCGCCGAGTGCAGCGGCAGAGATGCGATATGTGACGAAAGCAGCTGCTGTACTATGTATGCTGCATGGAGAAGCCGCAAGGGACTCCATGAGAAAAGAGGAGGTTGTTATGAATAGCTTTCGTTTAACTGAAGAAGAAGTGAATTATCTGGCAGAAAAATATCCAACACCATTTATGGTGGTGTCCCTGGACAAGGTGGAGAAAAATTACCACTATCTCCGGCACAGGCTGCCCGGAGTGAAGGTTTTTTATGCCATCAAGGCAAATCCGGAACCGGCAGTGCTCACAAGGCTGGCAAGCCTTGGTTCCAATTTTGATGTGGCTTCGGAAGGGGAAATCAGGCTCCTGAGTTCACTGGGGGTACCTGGCAGCCGCATGATATATGCCAATCCCGTAAAGCCTCCTGACAGCATCAGGCTGGCGGCACAGGCAGGGGTAGATAAATTTACCTTCGATGATGAAAGCGAAATACCAAAGCTGGCTGAGAATGCTCCCGGCGCCAGGGTACTTATCAGGGTGCAGGTAGAGAATAAGTCAGCCGTTGTAAACCTTAATGAAAAATTCGGCGTAGTGCCAGAGCTGGCACTGCCATTATTACATAAAGCCAAGGCGGCAGGCCTGGTTCCGGCAGGCATCTGCTTCCATGTAGGCAGCCAGTCCCTGAAGGCTGATGCTTATGGCAGGGCACTGAAGATGTGCCGCAGGCTCTTTGATAAGGCAGCCTGCGAAGGTCTTGATCTGAAAATCCTGGATATTGGCGGCGGACTGCCGATTCCTGAAATCGGTCAGCCGGAGCCCAACCTGGATGCCATGACGGAGAGCATCCGCACAAGCCTTGACGAGCTGTTCCCGGATGTGGAAATCTGGTCAGAGCCGGGGCGGTACATGTGCGGTACGGCAGTAAATCTTGTTACCAGCGTCATCGGCACCAAGCTGCGTGGCGGTCAGCCATGGTATGTGCTGGATGATGGCCTCTATGGCAGCTACAATGGGCTGGTCTTTGACCACTGGACCTACAAGCTGGAGTTTTTCCGGGAGGGTGCCAGGACTCCTGCTGTGTTTGTGGGGCCTAGCTGCGATTCCATTGATGTGGTGGCAAGGGATTTGCCGTCACCAAGCTTGCAGGTGGGTGACAAGGTTCTGACTCCTGAGGCAGGTTCCTACTGCGCTTCTGCCGCTACCAGCTTCAACGGCTTCCAGCCGGCCAAGACCATCGTGTATGAGGA
>JAEDOE010000309.1 GCA_016302095.1 Anaerovibrio sp.
GGATGTGTCTTGGTGTTTTGTAATAGCTGTTGTATTTTCCTGATGGAGCATGAATATTTTGCGAGCATGGAGGTGTTTGGATGCATGGATTATTTGGGGGAGCAGTGGCCTTTGGCTGTGCCCTTTACCTGACCTTAACAACAAAGCTTGGCAGCACTCTTTCCCCTATGGCATTGTTACCTGCAACGCTGGGAGCCTTTTTACTGGCACTATTTCCCAAAAGTGCAGGATGGCGCCGGGTAGGGATGGTTGTCTTTCTACTCTGCTTAGGCTTGCTGAACGGTTTGCGGGTGGGGCCCAGTGCGGCAGAGCAATTGCAGCCCTACTTTGACAAGGATGTGCTGGTTTGGGGGCGAGTGGAGCCCTTGAGCATTAAGCAAAAGGGGAATTTTACAAGTGTGCTTCTTCAGTGCGAAGCTCTTAGTGCAAGAAAGCAAGTTAGGAGGCTTGAGCAGCAAGGCAAGGCTGAACAGGGCGGTGGGGGTGAAGCTTTACAGCTAGGGGAGCAGGTGCTGCCCTATACAGGTAGGCTAAGAATGAGCTTGCCCAGCTCCGTGAAGCTGGAGAACTTGCCTTCTGGCGGTAGCACTATGCTGGTGCAAGGACGCCTGGTACCACTCCTTAGTCTGCGTAATCCGGGTAGCTTTGATGGTGACACCTATAATAGGGTGAATAATATTGGTGGTCGTCTGCAGAGGGCACACCTGCTACAGGTCGGGAAAGGGCCTGCTCCTAATGCTTCTCCCCAGACTGGGGAAGCAGTAGCAGGCCTTCTTAGTTGGCGGTACTGGCAGGAGCGCTTGGCTTGGTGGAATCTGGAGTTGCGTCAAAGCTTACAAAAGAACATGGGAGAGGGTGATGGCGCCCTGCTGGCAGGCATGCTCTTAGGCGGCAGTGGCGTGAGGACGACAGAAATGGAGGAAGCGAAGGAAATTTTTGCTGCCAATGGTCTTTCCCACCTGTTGTCCGTTTCGGGAACGCATCTGGTGCTGTTGGCCGGTTTGCTGACCGTGTTTTTGCGTCCCCTGGTTGGTGGTCGTTACAAGCTCTGCCTTGTGCTGGTGCTTATGCTGTACGCTTGCTTGTGCGGCTTGCGTCCTCCCGTAGTGAGGGCGCTGGCCATGAGCTCCGTCCTCCTCCTAGGTAGCAGGGAGCAGCAAAAACCTGACATTGGTAAGCAGCAAGCAGACAGGGGTCCTTTGCTCTGCCTTGTAGCCATAGTGCTGCTGCTGTGCAAGCCCCTGTGGCTTTTGGATTTGGGCTTTCAGCTGTCCTTTGCTGCTACTGCCGGACTCATCTGGCTGCTGCCTTCTTGTCAAAGACTGTTACCCCAGGCTTTGCCGGAATTTTTATCGGAGAGTTTGGCTGTTACCATGGCCGCCCAGCTGGCAACCCTGCCCCTGCTGGTGGCCAATTTTCACCAGCTTTCGCTGATTTCCCTGCTCAGCAATGTGCTTTTGGTGCCGGTGTTAGAGCTGGTTGCTTTGGGAGGAGTGCTTGCCACGGCCTTGGCTTCCACCTCCGTTGCCCTTTTCGTGGCTGGGGGACAGGAGTTAGCCAAGGTGGCGTCCTTTTTTCTGGACCAGCTTTTGCTACAGGGGGAGCTGCTAACCCACCTGCCCTATAGCCAACTGGTTATGGGCAGTCAGCCTGCTTGGTGCTCGGTGCTGTATTATGCACTGCTTCTTTTGTGGGCTGACTTGCCATGGGTGCAGTTTTGGCAGCAGCGTCAACGGCAGTTGCTATTGGCCCTTATGAGCACCCTCCTTGTGGGCACCATGCTGTGGCAATCATATGGACCGGGGAAGCTCACTGCCTACTTTTTGGACGTAGGGCAGGGGGATTGCGTGGTAATTGTTTCTCCACAAGGACAGGTCTTCGTCTACGACACCGGTGGCTTGCCCAGCTTGGACACGGGTAAGCAGGTAGTGGCGCCCTTTTTGCGTAGCTTGGGCAAGCGTGGGGTGGATGTGCTGTGCCTGAGTCATTATGATTTTGACCATGTGGGTGGGGCAGTGGGCCTAATGAAGCAAATGGAGGTCAAGCAAATTCTCCTGCCTCGGGAGGCCTTGGAGCCCAGTAATCTGCAGCTGTATGAGGTTATTTCCCAAACTGCCTTGGAGCGAGGATGCTCCATCAGGCTGGTGGAGCCGGGGGAGCACTGGAACTTGGGCGGGGGAGTAGCTGTAAGCTTCAATACAGCCACTATCCAGGAGCATCAGGGCCTAAATATGGCATCCACTGTAAAAGATGCTGAAGCCCTCAGCGGTAACGCCGCCAGCACGGTGGCCGCTGTAGCTAGCCCCTGGGGGAGCCTGCTGTTGACGGGGGACCTAGGCAGCGCG
>JAEDOE010000310.1 GCA_016302095.1 Anaerovibrio sp.
TCCAGCCGGAGGAAGGCACTGCCTATACCCTGATTGGTACCGGCATTTTGCTGCAAGCCCCTCATGGGGAGCAGGCCAAGAAGTTTGCTGACTGGCTGCTGACAGATGAGGCGTTGCTGGTGCTCCAGAGCAATAAGTTTTATTTTGTGCCTACCAATCCGGCTACCCTTGCCTATAAGCGGCTGGCGGTGAGAAATCCTGTGCTGTTCAATCAGCTGGCGGATTTTCCAAAGGAGAAGCGGCAGGAGCTTTTGGACAGGTGGGTAAAGCAGGTGCGGCTTGCCAGCGACAGCAATTAGAAATAGTGAGCATATAACCCGGCACAGCCGGGGAAGGAGGATATAGATTGAAAGCAGGTTTTATTAGTCTGGGCTGTTCCAAAAATCTCGTGGACACGGAGGTTATGCTGGGGCTTTTGCAGCAGAATGGATATGAGCTGGTGAATGAGCCTTCGGAGGCAGATGTGCTGATTGTCAATACCTGTGCCTTTATTGAGTCTGCCAAGGAGGAGTCGATTACTACGGTTCTGACTATGGCGGAATATAAGGAGCCGGGCAAGGGCAGGTGCAAATCACTGATTATTGCAGGCTGTTTGGGACAGCGGTATGGGCAGGAGCTTTTGGATGATTTGCCGGAGGCTGATGGCATTATCGGCACCGGCTCCTGGCACCGCATCATGGAAGTGATCGAGGCAACGCTGGCTGGCAACAGGGTGGTTATCAACAGGGAAAATGAGATTATTTATGATGCTTCTGTGCCCCGGATTCCTACTACGCCGTCCTATACTGCCTATGTGAAGATTGCCGAGGGGTGCAATAACCGCTGTGCCTTCTGCGCGATTCCCCTCATCAGGGGCAGGTACAGGAGCCGCAGCATTGAGGATATCCGTAAGGAAGTGGAGGCCTTGGTGGCGAAGGGAGTCAGGGAAATCGTGCTGATTGCCCAGGATACTACTAACTACGGCCATGATATATATGGTGCGCCAAGCCTGGCGCGGCTTTTGAAGGAGCTTTGCCGGATAGAGGGCATCAAGTGGCTGCGTACCCTGTACAGCTATCCGAAATTCTTTACGGATGAGCTGATTGAGGTGATTGCCAGCGAGGAAAAGCTGGTGAAATACGTGGATATTCCTTTGCAGCATGCCAATGATGAAATCCTCCGTGCCATGCATCGCCCTGATACCAAGGCGGAGGTGACTGCCCTGCTGCAGAAGCTGCGGGAGCGTATTCCGGGCGTGGTTATCCGCTCTACCTTCATTGTGGGCTTTCCGGGGGAGACCGATGCCCAGTATCAGGAGCTGAAGGAGTTCTTGCAGCAGCAGCGGTTTGACCATGTGGGGATTTTTACTTATTCCCGGGAGGAAGATACGGCAGCTGCCGAAATGGACAATCAGGTGCCTGAGGAAGTGATGCAGGACCGCTATCATGATTTGAAGGCAACCCAGAGCCTGATTTCCCAGCAGCTGAATGAGGCGCTGGAGGGCCAGGTGCTGGAGGTGCTGGTGGAAGGCCGCACGGAGGACGGGATGCCTTATGGCCGCTCTTATCGTCAGGCTGATGATGTGGATGACAGCATCTATATCGAGGATGACAGGACCAGCCAGGTGGGCGATATGGTGAAGGTGCGGATTTTGCAGGGCTTTACCGAGGACCTGGTGGGCGAGCTGGTGCGATAAGGTTTTTTAATCTGATTTTAACGTGTTTCTCAGCAATTTTTCAGGGAGGAACTGTATAAATATACTCGTCAATGGATATTGATAGAGAGAGGATGATATTGGCTATGAACGTAAAAAAATATCTTTTGAATGGAATATTGTCTGTATGCGTGGCATCGGCACTGTTTGGTGCTGTGCCGGGAGTGGCAGGTGCCGAGGAAGCGGCAGCTGGCGGAGAGCTGGTACCTCAGACGCAGCAGGAGCCGGTGGTGTTTACCTACAAGCATACCAGCGCCCGCTATGGATATAGCATTCTCTGCCCGGTTCAGCCGAAGATTATTCCTGCCAGTGCCTACAATCCGGGGGACAAGGGGGAGGTAATGCTCTTTGCCGGCACCTATGACAATATCAAAAAGGGCTGGATTATCTGCATTAATGGCTATGATGACAAGGTGATTCCTGAGAATATCGGCACCATGCCTGAGGAGGAAGCAAAGCCGTTTTTGCAGAATTTTGCTGCTACCTACGGGCTTGCCTATGCCCAGATTGTGGAGATTCCGAACCGCAACGATGATGGCAGCGAGGCTGAGGGAAGCCGCTACGGCATCTGCGGTCCTACGGCAACTGAGGTTGAGGTGGACAGCGATGGCGATGGGGTGATGGACTCC
>JAEDOE010000311.1 GCA_016302095.1 Anaerovibrio sp.
ATTATGCTTATTCCAAGGAATTGATTAACGGTGATTCCATATATGATTTCGATATCACCAAGCTGGCAATATATACCCGTTCTATCGGCCTGGCAGGTATTGAGGTGTATGACCTGCTGCGGGATGAGTATGATATCCAGACGGAGTTCGGTGATATTGCCAACCTGCTGGCGTATGTTTCCGTAGGAGACCGGGAGAAGGACATAGAGAGGCTGGTGTCTGCCCTGTCAGAGATACGCCGCAACTATCGTCAGACTGGCAGGGAGATGCTGAAGGCTGAGTATATTAGCCCGAAGGTTGTCTGCGGTCCTCAGGAGTCATTTTATGGTGACAAGGAGTCCCTGCCTATCGGGGATACTGTAGGCAGGGTGTGCAGCGAGTTCGTCATGTGCTATCCGCCGGGGATTCCGATTCTGGCACCTGGCGAGATGGTGACGGAGGAAATTTTGCGCTATATACGCTATGCCAAGAAGAAGGGCTGCCAGATGACAGGCCCGGAGGATATGAATCTGCAGCGCTTGAATGTTTTGAAGCTATAATTTAGTCAAGTTATTACGGTTGCAATGCTATTAATGCTATAATATTTTCAGTTCAGGTATTTTGAAGGGAGAGTGACTGGCATGCTCTGGTTTACAGAACAGCATACTCCTAATGTGAGGTTTTCCATTAAGATTGACAAGCAGCTCTTTAGCGAGCAGAGCGAGTTTCAGCGGATTGATATTTTTGAGTCCGAGGAGTTTGGCAGGGTGCTGGCTCTTGATGGCTATCTGATGCTGACGGAGAAGGATGAGTTTATCTACCATGAGATGATAACCCACGTGCCTATGTGCGTCCATCCCAATGCCAGGCGGGTGCTGGTTATCGGTGGCGGTGACGGCGGCACTGTCAGGGAACTTACCAAGTATCAGAATATAGAAAAGATTGACCTGGTGGAGATTGACCAGCGGGTGGTTGAGGTCAGCAAGATGTTCCTGCCCAAGACTGCTGCGGCTCTGGAAGATCCGCGAGTGACCTGCTACTATGAGGATGGACTGAAATTCATCCGCCATGTGGAGGATGAGTATGACCTGATTCTGGTGGACTCTACTGATCCTTTTGGTCCTGGGGAAGGTCTCTTTACCAAGGAATTTTATGGCAACTGCTTCAAGGCGCTCCATGAGGACGGTATCATGGTAAACCAGCATGAGAGCCCTTTTTATAAGGAGGATGCTTATGCTATGCAGCGTGCCCACAAGCGTATTTGCCATTCTTTCCCTATCAGCAGGGTGTATCAGGTGCATATTCCTACTTATCCTTCCGGCCATTGGCTGTTTGGCTTTGCTTCCAAGAAGTATCATCCTGTGAAGGATGTAAACTGGCAGGCATGGAAGGAGCTCAGGATACGCTGCCATTATTATAATTGTCCGTTGCATGCAGGCTCTTTTGCCCTGCCAAACTATGTAGAGGAGCTTTTGCGAGATGTTGAAGACTAATGTGGAAACTTTTTTGGGCTGTGAGGCGGAGCTGGCGGAGGCACGGATTGTTATTTTCGGTGCGCCTTTTGACTCTACCACCTCATTCCGCCCGGGAACCCGCTTTGCCAGCAAGGTGATGCGGGGGGAGTCCTACGGGCTGGAAACCTACAGTCCATATCAGGATCTGGATATGGAGGATGCGGCTGTCTTTGACAGCGGTGATTTGGAGCTGTGCTTCGGCGATACGGAGATGGCACTGAAGGACATCGAGGACAGGACAGCGGAAATCCTGGCTGCCGGGAAGCTGCCTTTTATGATTGGCGGCGAGCATCTGGTAACGCTTGGTGCCATCAGGGCTGTTGTGAAAAAATACCCTGATTTGCATATCCTGCATTTTGATGCCCATACGGATTTGCGGGAGGAATATCTGGGAGCACGGCTGTCCCACGCTTCTGTCCTGCGACGTGCCTGGGAGCTGACGGGAGATGGCAGAATCTGGCAGCTGGGCATCCGCAGCGGCATGGGTGAGGAATTCCGCTGGGCGAAGGAGCATACCAATCTGCGTCCCTTCAATCTCAAGGCGATGCCGGAGGCATTGGCAGCCCTGCAGGGCAAGCCGGTATACTTTACCATTGACCTGGATGTGATGGATCCGTCAGTATTTCCGGGGACCGGGACGCCTGAGTATGGCGGTGTGACCTTCATGGAGCTGATGGAGGCGGCAGTGGCCGGCTGCGGCCTGAACGTGGTGGGCTGCGACCTGGTGGAGCTGTCACCTGCCTATGACCAGAGCGGCGCCTCTACTGCGGCAGCCTTGAAGATTATGCGGGAAATGCTTTTGAAGCTGGAGGAACCTTTTATCAAGGGT
>JAEDOE010000312.1 GCA_016302095.1 Anaerovibrio sp.
AAATCAACCTATGCCCAGATACTGTCCGAGATTATTGCAAAGCAGACAGAAGAATTGCAGGATGCTATGCAAAAGGGGCAGACGATGCAGCAAAAAGCGTTAGGCATTTCAGATGCTGAATGGGCGCGTATGGACCTGCAGAACAGCTCCCTGACCAAAACCGATGCAGAAAAAGAACGGGAAGAAAAAAATACCCAAGGCACCACCCTGCCAGGTGGTGATATAGAAATCACCAAGCACATCATGGGTGACGGCTCTACCCTCATAGTCAAAACACGGGGCGGCAGGATTATCAGCCAGTGCCGCAAGAAGCCCCGCATGATCTCGGTGGCAAATCCTGCCTACATCCCGCCGGAAAAAGGCGGGCAGCCATCCAGTATCAATAGAAAAACCAAGCTGGTTCCTCATTGGTCTCCCTTTGATTAATACCAGCCTCAAAACAAAATGCCCGCATAAAAAATTCGCCTCTCAGGCACAGCCCAGGAAGCGAATTTTTTATTTCATTAAATTTTAAACCTGCCAATTAACCCCTGCAAATCCTGGGCCAGCCCCGCCAGGCTCTGGGATGCGTAAGTAATATCCGCCTGTGAATTTTGCTGGTTGCTGACAGACACAGATATATTTTCCGCCTCGGTAGCAGTTTCCTCTGCTATATGCTTCAAATCCTCAGACGTACGCAAAACCTCCTGATTGCCGCGGTAAATCTCATTCATCTGGCTGCACACATTATCCATTCCCTCAGAAACCTGCTTAATATGCTCTACCAGCTGGGAAAACAGCTCACCCGTATGATTAATGGCATCTGTACCACGCGCCACCTCTGTAGTGCTACTTCTCATTCCAGCCAAAGCCTTTTCCGTATATTCTGACGAGGTATGAATCAGCTCTGCCACACGTTCAGCAGCTTCCTGTGACTGCTCTGCCAGCTTGCGCACCTCCTCTGCCACAACAGCAAATCCACGCCCCTGCTCTCCTGCCCTGGCAGCCTCAATAGCTGCATTAAGAGCCAGAAGATTGGTCTGGGAAGCGATATTGGAAATAGTCTCTACAATATTGCCAATCTCCTGAGAATGTGCCCCCAGGGCTGCCATAGCGGACTGTGCCTCGCCAATCCTGGAATTTACGCTTTCCATCTGCCTGATAGCCTGCTCCACAGCCTCCTTGTTGGCACTCATGGCAACAATACTTTCATTAGTAGCCTCTCTTGTATCTGCAATCACACTATTGATACCTACAATGTGATCCCCCATGCTCTGCATAGAAGCCACTGCATCAATCACCTGATTTTCCTGCTGCTTGGCACCTGAGCTTACATGATTAACCACATCAGAAATTTCCCCCAGGTGCACAGCAGAATTTTCTGCCGTAGCATACAGCTCCTCACTGGCAGCAGACACCTGATGAGCCACACTGTCCACTTGCTGTATCATCTCCCGGATATTCCCGGCCATTTTCTCCATAGACTGCCCCAGAGCACCAATTTCATCATCCTTGTCATAGAGCATCTGCACATTGAGGTTGCCCTCCGCCATCGTCTGCGCCCCGCTCATAAGCCTGCGTATCGGTGCATCAATCCGCCTGTGGAAAATAGCTATCATCACAGCGCAAATCAAAACAATAACCACTAAGGACAGCAGCACGCTAATAATAACTGCATTATAAATGCTGCCGCTGTAATCAGCCACCGGTGCCACTGCTACCAGCTTAAGGCCGGTATCGCCAATCGGCACAGCTGCCAGATAGCTATCTTCTCCCAGTGCGCCGGATTCAAAGACAGCACTCTCTCCGCTTTGGGCAACCGACATAACCCTGTTTCCCAAATCTGCCAGGTCAGCATTGCTATTTTCCTGCAGCTTGTCCTTCATATTCATGGCAGAATCCTTGTATGCTACCATCATGCCGCTTTGGGAGACAACAAAAGCATAGCCATTTTCACCAATTTTGATGCTGCGGATATAATCCTCCAATTCCTTCATGCCAATATCAACAGTGACAACACCTTCCACCACGCCATTGTGCACAATAGGATAAGAACTGGACATCATAGAGGTATCTGTTACCGGATCATAGGCAGGCTCATCCCAAAATACCCTGCGTTCCCCTTTCATAGAAGCCTTATACCAGGCAAACTGGGTATAATCATATTCATCTGTGGAATAATCCATCGTCTTGACAATCTTCCCGCTATCATCCTTATAGAGATATGGGCCAAACCACTTTCCTTGCTCCGGCAGAGCATTAGGTGCATACCACAAGCCGCAGCCAAAAACAATCGGATCAGACTCAATCACC
>JAEDOE010000313.1 GCA_016302095.1 Anaerovibrio sp.
TACCATTTTCCAGCTTGACCTCGCTCCAGCTGTCCGCAGCATTTTTTGTAAAATCCACGGCCAGCTTGATAGTTCCCTTGAAGGCCTTGTCGGCACTTACCTCCGGCTTGCCCTTGTAGCCGTACTTGCCGCCATACTTCCAGCCATCCAGTGTATCCCCCAGCTTCCACTGCACCGGGGCAGCAGCCTGGCTGACACACACCCATTCTGCCGGCATCAGCTCCGGCACAGCTGCCGGCATCCCCAGCAGAATCCCGGTACTCAAGGTCAGCGGCACCAGCCTTCTCAGCCACATTTTTTTCCAATTCCTCTTTGACATACCCATCTTCCTTTACTAAATTCTTTTACCATACACTAAGCTTCTACACAAATACCCACAGCCCTTTCCCAAAAAAGGAAAGAGCTGCGAAGTCCCTAACATATTCTATCAGCTTGCACCCTATAAAACTATAAATCCCTATTGAGAGCCGGAATTACAGCACAATCACTTCACCTGCATGTTGTTGATATAAATAGCCCCCTTATAGCCGGTCAGGTAGCTGACAAGGCTTATTTCAAGATGCCCAATATTCTCGGTTACTACATCATCAAGAATAATCTTTACAGAAGCCTTCTTGTAGTTGGAGCCCGGCACATCCTTGCCCTTGCCCAGCTCATCTACAATCTGGTTGATAACTTCCTCGCCGTTTACATCAGAGCCATAGGCCTTGATTTTCAGCATGCCGTCGCCGGTAATCTGAGCCGGGTCATAATAAAGGTCAAAGCTGATGGTACCGGCACCATTGCTGCCCACTACAATCGGAGCCTCGTTGCTGACAGCCCAGTCAGACAGCTTTACCTCGCTCCAGCTCTGGTCCTTGTCATAGGAATAATCCACATCAACCTTCAAGGAGCCGCCAAAATCTGCCGCGTAGCTGGTAGCAGACTCACCGCTGTAGGACCAGCCCCCCACAAAATTCCAGCCGCCGATATCCTTGGAGAAATCCCAGGCCTTCAGCACCTCGGCTGCCTCGGCACGGGAAATGCTGATACCAGGCACCTGCATCTCAACGCTGGCAGGCACATCAACAGACTGGGCAAAGGTCAGAGCCATAGCTGCCCCCATAACTACCGGCACAAACTTCTTGAACTTAGTGATCTTCATAACAAATTCCCCCTAAAAATAAATACCTTATAAATAATGTTAAATAAATTTATCTGAACTGCACCTTACCTGCCGCTCACTGCAGGAGCAGGCAGCTTGGTGAAGTCACACACGCCATCAGCAAAAATCGTCTTTGGCATATTGTAGAAATCCACGAATTCATTGACCATCTCGTGTCCCCTGGTCTCGCTCACCATATACGGCGAGAAGAAATTGTGCTCCAGCTTGGCAAAGTTGGCCCAGGTCAGCATGTAGGCCGCACCGCACTGGCTGGCAATCTCTGCCACGTTGCCGAACCACTTCTTATCCCGGTTGCCGGTAATGGTCAGGCTGCCGCCCTTTCTGACACCTGTCTCAGTCAAAGCCAGCACCTTGCCTGTAGCCTTGGCCTTTGCTCCGATGACCGTCAGGGACTTCTTCAGGTCGCCCTTCCACTTGTCATCCTGCTTGTCATCATACAAATCCAGCCCCAGGATATCCACATATCTGTCACCCGGATAGCCGTAGAGGTAGCTTTCCTCATCCAGGCACGGGCCGTTTGGCGAGAAGGCATACAGCATGTTATGTACCCCCTTCTCATCCCGGAGATACTTCACGGTGTACTGCCACAGGGCAATGTAGTCCCCCTCCTCAATATGCCCCTTGCCCCACCAGAACCAGTGGCCGTTATGCTCATGAAGCGGACGGAAGATAATCGGCACATTCTGCGCCTGCAAGTTCAGGGCATATTCGGCAATCATGTCAAGATAACTGTTATACACCTCATTCAAATCCCCATCCGGCAGGATGCGGCTGCCCACCTCCCCGGACACATCATTAGGAGAATAGCCGCTGAAATCATACTTGCCGTCAATCTTCGGCCTCTTGGCCACCTGGGCAAAATTCGGCAGGTGCATGGAGAGGGTGATAATCGCCCCCTCCTGCACAGCCTTCTGTGAGATAGTAGTCAGCTTATCCACATAGGTAACACCGTTATTCCGCTCTTTTGGCGTAAGATGCAGCTCAGCGCCGGTCATGGCCAGGGAATCCACCCCCAGCATAGCTGGCAGCACGCCTGTTACATCCTTGGTATCGGACTCAGTACCTTCCTTGACCAGGAACATCTTGTGATAGGTATCATTCTGATGCCCGTACATCACATAGTTATT
>JAEDOE010000314.1 GCA_016302095.1 Anaerovibrio sp.
ATCTCGTTAATGTTCCCGAAGTATCATACACCCACTACGACAAACTGAAATTTACAAATTTGTGAAGTAATCCCGTGAAACCGTATCTGTAACAACCTCCAAAGGCTTCTTCATCCCCCTGCTTTCCTGCCGCAGATAATCCGCCAGCACCTTGACCACCGGGAACTCCGTGGCAAAATGCCCGGCATCAATCACATTTATCCCCTGCTGGACAGCCTTCTGGGCATCATGATACTTCACATCGCCGGTCAGGTACACATCAGCCCCCTTGAATGCCGCCTTGCCGATAAAATCAGCCCCGGCACCGCTGCAAAGAGCCACCTTCTGCACCTGCCTGTCATTGCCCTGCACTACCCGGACACATTCAGCCCCCAGCCTGCTTTTCACCTGCCGGGCAAACTCAGCCAAAGGCAACTTTTCCGGCAGATATCCAATGCGCCCGATGCAGGCACCTGAAGCCTCGTCCGTCACCGCGAACCCCTCAACACGCTCAAGCCCCACAGCCGCCGCCAGCACATCATTGACGCCCCCCTGGGCAATATCCAGATTGGTATGGGCGGCATAGACAGCAACATTATGGCTCAATAGCAGCTGCAGCAGCTTCCCATCGTACAAATCGGTGCGCACATGGCGTAGCCCGTTGAAAATCATGGGATGGTGCGCCACCATCATATCCGCCCCTGCGGCTATTGCCTCCTCTGCAGCAGGCAGGCTCACATCAAGGCACACATACACCTTCCCTACCTCCTGCAAAGGCGAGCCTACCAGAAGCCCCGGATTATCCCATTTCTCAGCCAGCCTTTTGGGAGCCAGCCTCTCTATCAAATCCACCACTGCCTGACATTTCATCTCATCAACGCCTCCAATTCGCTTCTTCTCCAGGTACCAAAAATCATATAGCCCGGCACTTCATTCTATTAATGCCTCCAATTCACCCATCTCGCGTTCCAGCGCCTCAATTCTCACCCTGTCGGGATTATTGCCCCTTTTCAGCCCTGCCAGCACCTTGCCCATGGACGCCAGATTATTCTCCACATGCTCCCGGAACAAGGCCGGGCGTTTTTTCAGCAGCACCGGCCCCAGCAAAAGCTCCTGCCATGAGGGCATATCAGCCTGTCCCGGCACCGCCCGGATAATCTGATACACCCTGCCATCAACCTTGGCCAGTGCCTCATCCTCAATCCGCCACCCATGCTCGTAGAGCCAGCCCCTGAGGAGGGCATAGGCATTCTGAGGCTGCAAGACCGCACATTTCAGCCCGGCAAAAACCTCCGGCTGTGCCGCCAGGATATCTGCAATCAGCTTGCCCCCCATACCGGCAATGCAGGCAGTATCTACCTCGCCAGCAGCCAGTGCCGCCAAGCCGTCTCCCTGCCGCACTTCTACCACCTGCTCCATGCCCTTTTCCCGCAGGGTTCTGCGAGCTGCCTCACAGGGCCCGCCATTCTTATCCGCCGCGATCACCCTGCGGCTGCCGTCACGCCTTTTCAGCTCCATGGCCAGATAGCCGTGGTCAGTGCCGATATCCGCCACTGCCGCGCCCCTGCCCACAAAAGCCGCCACCGCTTCCAATCTATCATCCAGCAACATAAAACCTCCTGCACACCCAATAGATAAAGAAAAAGAGTGCAAGCTTGCCTGCACTCATAAATTACAATCAATCAAGGAAATCCTTCAGCTTCTTGCTCCTGCTAGGATGCCGCAGCTTCCTGAGGGCCTTTGCCTCAATCTGGCGGATGCGCTCCCTGGTAACGCCAAAGCTCTGGCCTACCTCCTCCAGGGTTCTCGCCCTGCCGTCCTTGATGCCGAAGCGCAGCTCCAGCACCATCTTCTCACGCTCAGTCAGGGTGGACAGCACGTCCGTCAGCTGCTCCTTCAACAGCATGTAGGAAGCCGCCTCAGCCGGAGCCGGGGCATCATGATCCTCGATGAAGTCACCCAGATGGGAGTCCTCCTCCTCGCCGATAGGTGTCTCCAAAGAAACAGGCTCCTGGGCAATCTTCATGATTTCCCTTACCCTTTCCACCGTAATCTCCATATCCTTGGCGATTTCCTCCGGGGTCGGTTCCCTGCCCAGCTGCTGCAAGAGCTGCCTGGACACCCGGATAAGCTTATTGATAGTCTCAACCATGTGGACAGGAATACGGATCGTCCTGGCCTGATCCGCAATGGCCCTGGTAATGGCCTGCCTGATCCACCAGGTAGCATAGGTACTGAACTTGTAGCCCTTGGTATAGTCAAACTTCTCCACAGCCTTGATCAGGCCCAGGTTGCCCTCCTGAATCAAAT
>JAEDOE010000315.1 GCA_016302095.1 Anaerovibrio sp.
AAAGCTGCCGATGAACCTGCAGGACAAGCTGCCCCTGTGCCTGAAACCGGCACTGAAGCCTCTCAGCCTGAGGCTCACCTGCCAAGACAGCAAAAAAATGAACGGCCTTATTTACCGCGTCTGCAGCCGCTACCCGGACGCACAGCTGCAGCACATCTCCCCGCAGCAGGTCATCTGCCGCATCCAGCTGCCTGATATCATGCGCGCCCTGCCCTGGATACGCACCCTTTATCCCTATGTGGAAATCATCGACAGCAATTCCTGGCTCAACAAACGCATCAGGCATGACCTGCAGGAGGCATTAGCAAACTATGAACAAATCTAAGCTTTTCAACGAGACACAGTCAGAGCATTTTCTCACCCTGTGCAGTGTCATCAACGACATACATCGCGGCAGCCTGCTGACAGAAACCGATATCCTGCACCGCTTCCCCCACATTGACTGGGCAGATAAGGACAGGCTGCTGCAGCTTTTGCATACGGTGTTTATTTTTGATGAAAAAGGCCATGCCAGGCTTTTTATCAACGCCCCCATCCCCCAGCTTGCTACCCATTACCAGCTCCGCTGGCTCAAGGATATGCTGCTCAATCCCGAATGTGATTTTCTGCTGGCTGACCAAATCAGAATCAAGCTGCTGGCTGCCATGAAGGATATAAATCCCCTGACCAACCCTGAGACCATTACCATTTTCCGGGAAACAGGCGACAGGAACCTGCCTCTGGCCAATTCTGACATGCTGGCAAAAATCTGGCAAGCACTAAAAAATCGCCAAAAGCTTGCCTACACCTATCAGGATGCAGGCGGCAATATCCATCAGGGCATCTGCCCGCCCTGCCGCCTGGAATACGACTGCGCCTGGCACAGGCTGCACCTCATCCTCTGGCTGGAAAAGGAGCAACGCGCCATCAAGCTGAACATCTCCGGCATCCAGGAAATCTCCCTCACGGATATCAGCTACGGCAGGGAAATCGAGCAGTACTTTGAGGACTTCCTCGCCAGGAACAAGACCAGCGTGGTGCTGCAGCTATCGCCAAAAAATAATGCCGTAGACCGCTGCTTTGCTATTTTTTCCTCATATGACAAACAGTCCGTCTACGATGAGGATAATGATATCTATACCCTCACCATCACCTACTACCAATTTGACCGGGAGGAAATCATCAACTATATCCTCTCCCTGGGTGCCGCAGTCACTGTCATGGCACCACAGGATATGCGGCAATCCGTCATTGACCGGCTCAAAGCCCAGTGGCAGCTACTCAGTACTACGCCGGATAAACCCTCTCCTGAGGCAGATTAAGTATTTGTATGCTGAAAAACTGTACATATTGAATTCATGTATAAAAGCCTTCACCAGCACAAAAAAAACTGTCATGGTGAAGGCTTTTGACAATAACCGCAAATCATTCGTCCAGAATTTCCCAATAAACAACTACTATGTCATTTTCTTCAACCGGCTGACAGCTGATTCCGGTCAAATAATCCGGCTGGCTCTCCACCTCCATATCTTCTATCGGGCTAAAAAAATCTCCCTTGCTGCGATAGCTTGGCACAACCAGCTTTTCCCTGAACCTGATCGGCACATTGCCATAATCCACATCATAGACCTTCCCCAGCTTAATGCCAAGGTCCCTGCTGATAACCTCCGCCTTCAGCTTGGCATCATTAATGGCTGACTTTATTGCAGATATGCTGCTCTGCCTCTTTGCGGAGATATGGCTGACGCTTGTGTTGTAAAAACATTTTACCTTACCAGCCTTGCCAAGCACTTTGGACTCAAGCCCTGCATCAAAAGGAAATTCAATTTCCACTTTCTGTTTCAGCTCATAAAATTCAACTTTTTTAATGGTGCTGAACCACGCCCTGAAACCTTCCGCATAAATTGGCTCTGACTTCACAGTTCCCAAGGCAATATTTTCACGGCTGATACCCAAATCCAAGAGGATGCCTATTAATTCCTGCACACCTTCCTGCAAATTTTGCATGGCAATTTGCGCATTCTTGTCAACGGTATATATATCCACAGAAATCTTGCTTTTAGTCACCTCCTGATAGGCAGTGCCCTGCCCTTTGATTTTCAGCAGCCGCTTCCGTTCCTTATCCTTTTCTATAATTATTTCCATACATCCAATCCCCTTTCATATTTGCTAATAAGAATATAACATATATGAGAGGATGAACCTTGTCAAAAAACATGTGATGTTAAATTTCATTTTGTCGTAGTGCTTGATCGTTACTTCGGCGAGATATGTAAGGTTTATTGATTAGTGCAGGGGAGCTGTCA
>JAEDOE010000316.1 GCA_016302095.1 Anaerovibrio sp.
CACACCGTCGGTGCCGGCAAAGTTGGTGAACCAGTCGATGGCCAGAAATCCGAAGTCATAGCCTATGCCGCCTTCGAAGGTGTGGGCGGTCTTTCCGATAGAGCCGTACTTGAAGAATGGAAGCCCGTTGTTGAAAAGGAAATAATCGGTGATGCCCACGTGGAAACCCTTCACTGCATAGCCCAATGTGATGTCCAGTTCCTCTTCGGTGCCGGCATACTTCTCGTTGGGCGCAATGGCAAACGAGCCCCATGCACCCACGCTCAGTCCCTTGTAGGAAAGCGAGGCGTTAGGCTGGACGCTGAATCCGCCGTTTTTCTGTCCGCGCCATACATAACTGCTGACAAAATCACTACCCAGCGTGGCTTCTACCTTGTCTTGGGCCATTGTGGGTAACGCCATGCTTCCTGCTAGGGCTGTTACCATCATCATTCTTTTACCTTTCATAACCTAATACCTTTATATTAATACCAAAATATCATTAAATGCACAAATATGCTATCATTTTGCTTTTGACGCTGCAAAGGTACGAACATAATGTCAATAAAACTCAAAAAAACTACAACAAAATGATAATAAAATAACAAGATGTGTCAGAATGAAAGCATATAAAAGAAAACACCTTTCAATCTGAAAGTAAAACGGTCATTTTCGCTTTCAGATTGAAAGGTGTATAAAAAGCTTCCTGTAAACAGGATAGAAAGCCTATGTTCCTAGGACGATGGCAAGGATGGCACTCCAGTGAGCCATGGCACCCAGCATTACGAACACATGCCAGACGGCGTGGAAATGGGGCCTGCTGTCATGGGCATAGAAATAGGTGCCTGCCGAATAGAAAATGCCTTCGGCCAGTAGCAGGGAGAGTTGGAGAGGCGTGAGTCCGTCCAGTACGGGCTTGGCGATGAACACGATGCTCCATCCCATCACCAGGTAGGCCAGCAGGGAGAGCCTGGGATAGCGGCCCAGGCATTGCACCTTGAAATAGGCGCCTGCGGCCACCATGGCCCATTGCAGGGCAAAGGCTGTCCATCCCAGTGTTCCTCCCACCACACCGATGCAGATGGGGGTATAGGAGCAGGCAATCATCACATAGATGCTGATGTGGTCACACTTGCGCAGGATGTTCTTGGCCAGTCCTGGGTGAAGCCAGTGATAGACGGTGCTGCTGAGAAACATCAGGAACATGCCTGTGATGAAGAAGGCTACGCCCATGGCCATTTGCCAGCCCAGTTTCACCGACGGCCAGATCATCCAGATACTGGAAAGGGCGAACAGTGTGCCGGCCAGATGGGTCCAGGTATTGCCTCGCTCGGAGGGCAGGGGCAGCATGCTGTGGCCGTTCATTGGTCTGCCTTCTTTTGGATGGCTGCACGTACGGTTTCGGCGAATGCCTCATAGTCTTGTGTGTCCTGAGGCATGATGGGGGCCAGATATTCCACAGTCACCTTGCAGGGTTTGGGCCAGCGACTGCCACGGGGCAGCGACTCGTAGGCTCCCTTGATACATACGGGTACCACAGGCACCTGCAGTTCCTTGCTCAGGATGGCAAAGGTCTTTTTGAAAGGAGCCACCTTGCCGTTGCGCGAACGTGTTCCCTCGGGGAAGATGACGATGTTCTTGCCCTGTTTCAGCACTTCGGCCATCTTCAGGATGGAATTTTTCAGGTTACGCCGTTCCATCAGAATCACATTGCACCTGGAAGCCATTCCACGCACGAGGGTGCCTTTTACATGGTCTTCTGTCGCATAGAAGTAGCAGTTGTTCAGTGTGCGGTTGTCCAGTCCGGCCAATACCAGTGGACTGTCGATATAGCTTTGGTGGTTAGGTGCCAGGATAAAGGGCCCCTTGGCAGGAATATGGCTGCAGCCTTTTACCTCCAGCCTGTTGTAGAGCTTGTGGAATCCGCCCAGCATGCGGGCGGTGGCTTGATACAGCCATGAGGTGCGGGGCAGGGCCTGTCGGCTGGAGTCCTCATGGATGAGTGTACACCAGTCGGCATTCTCTATCGTGGTGCGTGTCTTGCATTGTGCGATGTGTTCACAGAGGGCGGCCACATCGGCAAAGGCTGCCATTTGCTCCACCTTCACCTCTGTGCCGAAGGTGTTTTCTATGAAGTTTTGCAGGCTGACCTTGTCGAGCGAGTCGAGCGCCAGGTCGGTTTCCAGATGCTGGTGGGGCATCACTTTCACCTTCTTCTCCCCCTCCAGAAAGGCCTTCACCAGGCGGTATTCCTCAGTCTGGGGTTCTGCTGTCTGGCTTTCCTGCTGCGGTCTGTGGGCACCCG
>JAEDOE010000317.1 GCA_016302095.1 Anaerovibrio sp.
GGCGCAATATCGCCCAGGGACGGCGCTTTGTGGACGAAATGGAGCGTGCCATGGCCAAGTACGGCATCGACAAGGAGCTGATTGAGCTGGAAGTGCTGGAAAATGATGCTTCCGTGGATGAGGATACGCTGATTACCTTCCTGCGTGCCATCAAGTCCAGCGGCTTCAGGATTGCCATGGACGATTTTGGCAGCGGCTATTCCTCCCTGGGGCTTCTGTACGGCATGCCTATTGACTGCCTGAAGCTGGACAAGGGGCTCTTTGACGGCTGGCAGGAGGATATGCCTGACAGTGATACCAGCCTGGTGCGCCACATTATTCAGGTGGCTCACGAGACGGGCCGCGTGGTGGTGGCAGAGGGCATTGAGCAGAAGTATCAGGTGGAGCTTCTGCGCAGGTTCCAGTGCGACTACATTCAGGGATATTATTTCTGCAAGCCTATACCGGCAGATGAGTTTGCTGAATTCATGGAAAAGGAAAGATTGTAAGTAGGCAATCCGTACAGTGAGCACAGAACATCAGACGAGGAATATTGAAGCTGATGCTCTGATACTGCGGGGAAGCTGTATTGCTATAGCTTTGATGGATAGATGCCGGTTGGGGAGCTCCGGCAGAAAGGGAAAACACCATTATGGGGGATCTGGACAATCTGGAAGCGTTTAACGAGCTGGACAGGGGCAGCGTGGACAAGCAGAGAAAGCTCATCCGCGCCCTGACCATGCCCTACGAGACAGTGTATGGTGTCAGCATGGATACGGGGCTTTGCACCTGCTATCGCATGAGCGAGTCCATGAACGAGTTTTATGATGATGTGAATATCGAAAGCGATTATGAGGACAATATCAGGAGGTATGTGGGCAAGGATGTGCTGGATGAGGATAAGTGCCTCTTTGATGATATCTGCTCTATCCGCCAGGTCAAGCGGATTTTTTTCCGCAAGCAGATGCACTATATCAACTACCGTGTGCTGAGAAATGGCAGGGTAAGGTATCTGCAGTGCCTGCTGGTGAAGCCTGATAACGAGGAAAATGAGTTTGCGGTGGCGTTCAAGGATATCAATGAGGAAAAGAAGCTGGAGATTGCTCAGCAGCAGCGGCTGGATGAGGCGGTAGAGGAAGCCCGCCGCGCCAATCGTGCCAAGACGGTGTTTCTGTCCAATATGTCCCACGATATCCGCACCCCCATGAACGGCATCATCGGCATGACGGCTATTGCCGCCAGCCATGTGGATGACCGGGAGCGGGTGCTGGACAGCCTGAGGAAGATCGGCATGGCAAGCAAGCACCTTTTGAACCTTATCAATGAGGTGCTGGAGATGAGCAAGATTGAGTCCGGCAAGGTGGAGCTGAAGGATGAGCCTTTTAATCTGGCAGAGCTGGTGGAGAGCCTGGTGTCCATGATGAATCCCCAGATTGAGGCCCGCAGCCATACATTGGAGCTGCAGGTGGAGGAGCTGGAACACAGGCACGTGCTGGGTGACAGCCTGCGGCTGCAGCAGGTGTTTACCAACCTGATGGGCAACAGCGTGAAGTATACACCGGACGGGGGCGTGCTGAAGCTGGCGGTGTCGGAGAAGCCCTGCGACAGGGCGGGCTGTGGCTGCTATGAGTTCGTGTTCGAGGATAATGGCATGGGCATGAGCGAGGATTATGTTCAGCGGATTTTTGAGCCCTTCAGCCGGGCGGAAGACCAACGGGTTGACAAGATTCAGGGGACAGGGCTTGGCATGGCGATTACCCGTAGCATCGTGCAGATGATGGACGGAGATATTCAGGTGGAGAGCCGCCTGGGGGAAGGTACGCGCTTTACGGTGACGGTGTACCTGAAACTGCAGGAAAAGGGTGCCGAGAATGATGGAACAGATGGCACAGGCTGGGATTCCTCAGGTGGCGATGAGTCCCTGGCAGGGATAGAGAGCCTTGATTTTTCCGGGCGGCGTGCCCTGCTGGTGGAGGATAATGACCTGAACCGGGAAATCGCTATGGAGATTTTGGAGACTGCCGGGCTTGCCGTGGAGGAAGCAGTTGATGGCAAGGAGGCTGTGCAGCAGGTATCCCAGCATGGGGACGGGTATTATGATATTATCTTCATGGATGTGAGGATGCCGCGGATGAATGGCTATGATGCTACCTGCGCTATCAGGGCTATGGAGATGTCGTATTGCAAGACGGTGCCCATTGTGGCTATGACGGCGGATGCCTTTGCGGAGGATGTGCGGGCGGCGAAAAATGCCGGCATGAATGAGCATGTGTCCAAGCCGCTGAACTTTAAGCATCTGGG
>JAEDOE010000318.1 GCA_016302095.1 Anaerovibrio sp.
GAGCCGGGATGAGATCCTGGTCTACGGCAGGGATCTGGGGGAATTGAATGCCAACTCGCCCTATGCCCGCATTGCGCTGATCCAGGTGGGAGACATTGAAAGCGATGATCTGGAGGATACGGAGCAGGCATTTCGCGCCATCCAGAACATCGACTTTGTAAAATACCATGTGTTTCCCAAGGGCTTTATGATGCGTACCTCCTCGGAATCCCATCGGGAGCAGGTTCGTATCAGCAAAGAAGCCATCAAAAACGGAATCAGCTTCCGTAGTGTGGGAAATGCCTTTATCCGCCGGTACAAAAAGGACATCAATGTGCTGGCTGTTAAGCTGCTTTTCATAACCGATCCGTCGGTGGATTACAAGGCGCTGCAGGAGAAAGCCAGAACGACAAAGGATATCACCCTGACGCTTTCCAAAATCCTGGAGGGATTGCCTGCGGACTGCGGCAGCTGCGCGCTGAAATCTATTTGCGATGAGGTGGAGGGCATGAAGGAGCTTCATTTCGGAAAGGAATCCCATACAACAGAATAGAATGCTCCGAAAAATGCTTGACAGATGTTAAGGAAGCTCTGAATAAATCGTCGACCCCTGAGCGGCAAATCTTTTGCCGTCAGCTCTTGCCGATTTATTCAGAGCTTCCTTAAGGCAACACCGCACAATTACGTCTGCGGATCTCAGCGGATCTTTTGCACCAGTTCTGCAGTTCCAAAAACGGGAAATACATACAGTATTCCCTCGTTTTCGGAACTTTGAACTGGCACAAAATCTCTCGCTGAGATTCCTTGCCGAATTATGCGGTGTTGCCTTAAGAAAATAGGAGAGGCATCTATGAAAAGAGAGAGTTTTGGATCACGGCTGGGCTTCCTGCTGGTGAGCGCAGGCTGCGCCATCGGCATTGGAAATGTGTGGAGGTTTCCGTATATTACCGGACAATATGGCGGCGGCATTTTCGTTTTATTCTATCTGCTGTTCCTGCTGCTGATGGGGGTACCCGGACTGATGATGGAGCTGGCAGTGGGCCGGGCAGGACATGGCAGTGCTATGAGAGCCTACCGGGCACTGGAACCGAAACACACCACATGGCACATCCATGGTTGGATTTGCCTGCTGGGCTGCTATCTGCTGATGATGTATTATACGACAGTTTCCGGCTGGATGCTGGGATACTTTGTCAAGTTCCTCACAGGAACCTTTGACGGACTGAACGATGATGCCATCGGCGGGGTGTTCGGAGCCATGCTGGCGAGTCCCGGAGAAATGATATTCTGGATGGCGGTTACCGTGGCAGCGGGATTTCTGGTGGTGAGCTTCGGCCTGCAGAAGGGACTTGAGCGCATTACCAAGGTGATGATGTCAGCGCTGCTGGTGCTGATTATTGTGCTTGCCGCGCATTCTGTGCTGCTGCCCGGTGCTTCGGAGGGACTGAAATTCTATTTAATTCCCGATTGGGAGCGGGCGACACAGAGCGGTCTTGGCAATGTCATCACCGCTGCCATGAATCAGGCCTTCTTTACGCTGAGCCTGGGCATTGGTGCCATGGAGATTTTCGGAAGCTACATGTCCAAAGAATTTACGCTGGGGGGCGAAGCGACCCGCATCTGCCTGCTGGATACCTTTGTAGCGATGGCCAGCGGTCTGATCATCTTCCCTGCCTGCTTCTCCTACGGTGTGCAGCCGGAGCAGGGGCCGTCCCTTGTTTTTCTGACCCTGCCAAAAATGTTTATGAACATGCCGGGTGGGAGACTGTGGGGTACCCTGTTCTTCCTGTTCATGACCTTTGCCAGCTTTTCTACCATCCTTGCGGTGTTTGAAAATATCCTTGCCAGCTGCATCGACAACTTCGGCTGGAGCCGCAGAAAAGCCACATTGCTGAACGCAGTCTTTGTGCTGCTTGCCAGTCTGCCCTGTACCCTGGGATACAATGTGTGGAGCAATCTGCACCTGATCGGTGGCCGGGATGTGCTGGACAGCGAAGATTTTATCGTCAGCAATCTGCTGCTGCCCCTGGGCTCTCTGGTGTATCTGCTGTTCTGCGTCAGCAAGGCGGGCTGGGGTTATGATGAATTTATGCAGGAAGCCAACACCGGCAAGGGCCTGCGGATACCGAAGTCAAAGTGGCTCAAGCTGTATTTGCAGTTTGTGCTGCCGGTGCTGATTCTCATTGTGTTCCTTCAGGGACTGCTTGGATAACGAACAATCCGAAAATCTGGGCGCGTTGCAAAATGCGCCCAGTTTTATATTGCGTTGCTGCCGTAGGAGCGT
>JAEDOE010000319.1 GCA_016302095.1 Anaerovibrio sp.
CAGATGGCGATCTGGGCAGTGCAGACAGGCATGGCACAGCAGCCTCTAGAATAATTGCTCACGGCTGTGTTCAGCCCATGAGATGGAAAAATGACATTTGTCATGCAAAATACGGCAAAAATTAATGATAAAAATCAGATTAAATACCTCCCCAAAATCCGTAAAATAATACCTGTAAATAAGAATCTTGAGAAGTCTTGGAGAAGCATTTACAAAGTATTGGGGAGGTTTTAACATGAAGGACATCAGGCTGGACAGTCCTTTGCAGGGGGAGCTGATTGACCTGCAGAAGGTCAATGACCCTGTATTTTCCGGGGGGATTATGGGGCGCGGCGGTGCCGTGAAAAATCCGGCAGGCAGGGTGACAGCTCCTTTTGATGGCGAGGTAACATCTGTTTTTGACACGAAGCATGCCATCGGGCTGCTTTCTGCTGATGGGATTGAGCTGTTGATTCATGTAGGGCTTGATACTGTAAATTTAAAGGGAAAGTATTTTACTGCCCATGTTCAGGCAGGGGACAAGGTGAAAAAGGGCGATTTGCTGCTGGAGTTTGATGTGGCCGGTATCAGGAGCGAAGGCTATGATACCACCACGCCTGTGGTAGTTGCCAATGCAGATGAGTTTGGCAAAATTACCTTGGAGCTGTCGGGGAAAAGGGTTGTTTCTGTCAATGAGTCAGCCGGAGACAATACAAAATCGGCAGGGAGAATGGAGGAGAGCGAGATGGAAAGCCGTGAGGAAAGGGTCGCTGCCCAGATTGTGGCGTGTGTGGGCGGCATGGCTAATATTCGTTCAGCGGAGCACTGTGCTACGCGCCTGCGCCTGATTTTGAACGACAAGTCCAAGATTGATGAGAAGGCAATTGAGGACATTGACGGCGTCAAGGGGCAGTTCTTTGCGGCAGCCCAGTATCAGATTATTCTGGGAACCGGCTTTGTGGATAAGGTCTATGAGGCTTTGGTGCATCAGAATGGCTCTTTGGCCGGGGGCAGCAACAAGGAGGCAGCCTATGACGAGATGACTGTTGCCCAGAAAATTTCCCGTACCTTTGGTGATGTGTTTGTGCCGGTTATTCCCGTACTGGTGGCGACCGGACTCTTTATGGGTCTCAGGGGCATGACCTTGAGCCTTGGCATGGAGTTCAGCGAGAATTTCCTGCGCATGAGCCAGATTTTGACGGATACAGCTTTTGCTTTCCTGCCTGCCCTGGTGTGCTGGTCAACCATGAAGAAATTCGGAGGTACGCCGGTTATCGGCATTGTGCTGGGCCTGATGCTGGTAGCACCACAGCTGCCTAATGCCTATGCTATCGCCGGGGGTGAGGCACAGCCTATCATGATGGATGTGCTGGGCATCAATGTTCCCGTAGTTGGCTATCAGGGCTCTGTACTGCCTGCCCTGGTGCTGGGTATTTTCGCTGCCAATATGCAGAAGCTCTGCAAGAAATTCGTGCCTGACGTGGTGGATTTGATTGTTACTCCTTTTGTTACACTGCTGGTTTCCATGCTGCTGGGCCTTCTGGTGGTAGGACCTATTATGCATACCGTTGAGGCGGCTGTGTTCGGGGCAGTCCGCGCTTTCCTGGAGATGCCTTTCGGCATTGGTGGTTTCATTGTCGGCGGCGTGCATCAGGTAATCGTGGTCAGCGGTGTGCACCATGTATTTAATGCTCTTGAGGTACAGCTTTTGGCGGCTACCGGCCGTGATGCCTTTAATGCGATTATTACCGGTGCCATTGTGGCACAGGGCGGCGCTGCGGTGGCAGTTGCTGTGAAGACCAGGGATGCCAAGAAGCGTGCCCTGTATATTTCTTCCGTTATTCCGGCCTTCCTGGGGATTACGGAACCGGCGATTTTCGGTATTAACCTGCGTTTTATGAAGCCTTTCCTTTATGCTCTGGTGGGCGGTGCTTTTGCCGGCGGGCTGGCCAGCTTTATGCACCTGGCCGGTACTGGCATGGGCATTACGGTGCTGCCGGGAACGCTTCTCTATCTTGACAATCTGCTGCCTTACCTGATGGTAAATCTGACAGGTTTTGGCATTGCCTTCGGCCTGACCTTTATGCTGTTTACGCCGGAAGAATAACTGAGCTTAGGCGGTATGGTAATCATGCCGCCTTTTTTGATAGAAGGAGATACTTTGTGAATTATTGGAGAGGATTTGCCGGATATGGCAGGAAGGATGTATTGGCATGATGAATATAGATAAAAATCAGATTGAGGAAAGGCTGCAGCGGAGCTATCCGCTGTCCGGCAGGTGGCA
>JAEDOE010000320.1 GCA_016302095.1 Anaerovibrio sp.
GGCTTCAAGCGGTTCAGGGAGTCATTGGTAGCAGATACGAACGGGTTAATAACCTCATAGTTCTTCAAAAGGCCCATGATGGAACCATAGCCGATAGCGCTCATGAAGTCCTTGGTCATATCCTTTGGTGCAAACAGGTTCACAAACTTGCCATCCTTCAGGATTGCACCCATGCCGATATGGGTGTGCTCGCCGTTACCAGCAAGGCCGATCATAGGCTTAGCCTTGAAGGAAACCTCCAGGCCGTTCATGCGGAATACCTCACGGATGAAAGTGCGGACAATCAGCTCGTTATCAGCAGCCTGCAAAGCATCAGCAAACTTCCAGTCAACCTCAATCTGCTCGCAAACGCTTACCATGCGGCCGGACTCATCCAAATGAGCCTTGATGCCGCCTACTTCCTTGTGGCCCATCTCAACGCTCAGGCCATACTTATCCAAAAGCAGAACTGCCTGCTCCAAGGCATTGCGGACAATGCCGTGGGTGCGCTGCCAATACTGCTCCTGCATAACCTGAGAAGCGGACATTTCCTCAATGTTGGCATCCTCCAGCGGAGTCTTTACCCAGAACTCCAGCTCAGTAGCGGAGGTAAAGCAGATATCCTCCACATCAGCACCATTAATATGCTCCAGGCCGGAGATAGTGCCGGTAGTGTGGAAAATGTTCAGCAGCTCCTTCTTTACATAATCCAATGTATCCTTCAAAACTGCACGGGAATCTACACGCTTGCCCTCGTGAATGAGGAAAGCAGGAATACGGAGAGTACCAATAGGCTTCTCGGTTTCCTCATCGTAGTTCTCGAAGTTGTAATCTACAAACCAATTTACAGATGGGTCAATAGGCATATCAACCTTTGCATTGTTCAGGGTTGCAATGCCTGCCAGCACTACGGAAGAACCATCAGTCTGCACTGCGGAACCAGCGTAGAAATCATCCATATCCTTCAAAAAGATGCGTACAGGAATCTTCTCATCGGTGTCGTTACCGGCATGGTCAATACCAACCAGGGAAACGAATTTGATTTCCGGATGAGCCTCCAGCATCTCAACAATAGCTTCTTTCTTAGAGTTCGCAGGAATGACATAGAGTAAATCTTCCATTTTTAAACCACCTTTTCTTACATTATTTTAAGCTAATTTTGGCAAAAAAATAGCCACACAGGACACAGATATTCCGCACTCACTGTATGGCTTCATTGCCTTAGAAATATTTAACTTGCTTACAGGTGTTATATTAGCATATCATTGTCCCCTTGTCAAACACTTTTTGAAAAATTTTAGGCAAAAGTGACAAAAAATTTGTTTCTTTATAAATCCATTGCGCTATCCCCGCACTGTCCTGCCGGTTTACCGGCTGGATTACCAGCTGCCTTCCTGACCGGATTAGCCCTTCTTCAGAAAGCGCACCTCGGCATTCTCTCCTATTTTCATGCCGGAAACATCCTCCGGTGAAATAGAAATCCTGACTACCAGCTTGCCGGCAGCAGCATCTTCCCCGTAGCTGCCCTCAGTATTGCCAGCACTGCCATCATTGCCGCTACTGCCGCCATTGCCGTCAGCTTCCTGCTGGCCGCTCTCCGCAGGGGCATTAATCTCCATAACCAGGCCTTCATACTTTTTCCTGTCCACATAGTAGTCTGCCACCTGTCCCAGCCGCACGCTGTCCTGCTGCTCCGGCTCCAGATATGCCTCAATCCACATGCTGTCCGAGTTGCCCACATTAGCAATCACCTGCCCGGCATGCACCTCCATGCCCTCTGCCAGCTCCCCTATGTATACGGTACCATCCACAGGGGCAGTAATCTCCGTTGCCGCAGCACTGCCCTTGGCACGCTCCAGCGCCGCCTGGGCCTGACGGAGCTGCAGCTCCGCTTTTTTGATAGCTTCGGGGCTGGCAGCCTGCACCCTAGTATCGTAGACTACGGTGCTGTCAGAGGATGGTGCTGCGCTGGCGGCGGCCAGGGCAGCCTGATAGGCAGCGGCTGCCTCGTCACGCTTCACTGCACTGATGGCGCCCATCTCATAGAGCTGGTTCATGCGCTCCATGCGGCTTCTGGCCCGCTCCACCTCACCTGCTGAGGCACCGGCAGAGGCTGGTGCTGACACTACCCTGGGCGTGCGCACCGTTATCCCCTGCTTCAGCTGGTCGAGATTCTTCTGCGTCAGCTCCACCGTCTGCTGCAGCTGCTTCAGCTGCTCCTCGGTGACATTCACCTTGAGGCGGGCAATCACATCCCCTGCCTTGACCGCATCCCCATCCT
>JAEDOE010000321.1 GCA_016302095.1 Anaerovibrio sp.
GGATGGGCTGCCTCGCTGAGCACACGGGCTTCATAGGCATTGACAGCTGTGTCATAGATACGGAACGTGACCACTTCGCCCGGGAGCTGCTGCTGGCAACCCCCATTCTGCGGATCACCGAAGATAGCAAAGAAATGGTTCTTGGAGTCGCTGGTAGGCTTGGTGAGCTCGCCAGGAGCCTCGGCTACGGAACGCAACTCGCCATCCACATACAGGTAAGCCTTGCCTGCATCGTGGTCATAAACCCCCACCACATGATAATAGACACCTGTTTCCCAGTCGGTCTTTGTCCAGCGATAGTCACCTGTATGGGGCAGGAAGGACAGCTTACCTTCACCCGACACCATAATGGCACCCGGGCCTCCACTCTGATGGGAGCCTATCCACTTGGCCTCCTTGTTCTGTTTGTCGGTCGACATCACGATGGCTTCCATCGTATAGCCGTCGGCCAGTTTCTGCCAAAAAGCATCATTGCCGGCATAGCTGATGCGATAGTGGCCCTTTTCCTTGTCGTTCCAAGCACAGGTGGACCGGGCCACATAACGCCCATAGGTTGCGTTCCAGTAGGTGGAAAGCGTGGCATCGGGATAGCGCTCCACTTTCATCTGGCTGGCCGAAACATCGGCTGCCGTACCGTCGGCATGGAACACTACATCCAGGATTCCATCGGTGCGCATGGCCGGAGTGCGGAACGACAGGCTGTCCACATCCCCCATGGGCGACTCATAAAGTGTAGCACCCTCCTTGTCGAGGATGGTGAGGCGCGAATGGTCCTCGGCAACCTGCACATCATCCACTGCTGTCACCTCCTGGGCATATACAATACGTCCGCCCTTGTATACGTACATCATTTCACTATCAGCCGCAGCCGGCATTGCTCCACCTATTAATAATAAGGTATAGAGTGTCCAATTCCTGAAAGTATGAAATCTTTTCATCGTGCTGTCATTTTCTGGTTATCTTTTGTGTGAACACGCCATCGGCCGTGAACACCTTTACCACATACACGCCCTGGGGCATCTCCTGGAGGGGGCACACAGCCGCATTCCCGCTTACAGCATAGGAAGCCACCTGCTGGCCGCTCATCGAAACCAGGGTCACCCGCTGCATGGTGGCAGGGGCTGAAATCCGAAGCGCATCGCCCCTACTGGAGACCTGCAGGCCCGCAGAAGGCAGCAAAGCGGAGACACCCGTGCCCTCGGCCGCATAAAACCGGAAATGGGCCAGCTGGTCCCATGCCACAATCTCGCTGTTACCATCAGCCATTGACATACGTAGTCCACCCTCTTCCGGCACAATGGCCTTCACGTCCTTGAGTGTGCGGGTAGGCTTCAGTGCTACGGAAGAATAAACATAGATATCTGCCGCATTCGACAAACAGGGCAGAAGGGCCAGCGCCAGCGCCCAGATGAGTTGTCTTCTTTTCATTTGTGGTTATTTTTTTTTTGGTTTTTACACATGCTGCCTGCAAATTTACGATTTTTTTTTGTGCTACAATCAAAATACCGGCTTTTTTTTAGGACAGTTCGCATGAAAACCCTAACTTTGCGACACATTTTACAAATGCATGACTAAAAAAATCCTCTCAGGAGCCATTCCGTGGCTCTTTCTGTTGCTTACCGCTGGTCTACAATGGCTGACAGGCAACTTTCCTGCAGACTGCTTCAGCTTTCCTGCCAATGGTGTGCTGCTGGCATTATGGCTGGTGCTGGTGTGGCAAGGCTTCCATCGCCATCGCGCTCACCCCCTCGTCCGCTATTTCTGCTCGGCACAGGGCACCACCCATTCACTCTGCATGATGGGGGCGCTCGTCGTCATCATGGGTTTTACCTCACAAGAGACTGCTCCCTCGGAGGAACGCTTCACGCTAGGCATCCATCATCTCCCCGACACCTGGATGTTTGCCTATGCCAGCCTGCATCTGCTCACGGTTCTGACCTTCGGGTTCCTCCAGGGATGGGCACACCGCAAGGACAATCGCTGGCGATTTGCATTGGTACACGGTGGATTGTGCCTCACGCTCTATGCCATGTTTTGGGGGAGTGCCGACAACCGGACGCTCATGGCAATTGCCTACAAGGGCCACTCCTCGCACGAGGCGGTAACAGCCGGCAAAAAGACAGTGTACCCCGACTATGAATTCCAGCTCAGCCAGATGAAGGTGACCACCTATCCCAACGGCACACCCCAGTCAATCGAAGCATCCCTGGTCATCGATGACCGGCCAGTGTCCCTGCGTGTAGGAAAGCCCTACCC
>JAEDOE010000322.1 GCA_016302095.1 Anaerovibrio sp.
GAGGTATGCGCCCCTCCGGCATGCCTACGAACTGCACGGCCTGCACGGCTGCCATGGCCACTACCAGTGCCATGGGATCCGCGTTGCCCACATCCTCGGCGGCACAGATTGCCACCCTGCGGGCAATGAAATTGGGATCCTCGCCACCGGCAATCATGCGGGCAAGGTAATGAACTGCCGCATCAGGGTCGCTGCCCCGCATACTCTTGATGAAGGCGGACACCGTATCATAGTGGTTATCGCCATTCTTGTCATAGCACTGGATACGCTCCCCGAAAAGGCTCTCCAGCAGTGCCATATCAATCACAGCCCCCTCCTCCGTCATGGAGGCAGCCTGCTCCAACAGATTCAATGCCATGCGCCCGTCACCGCCGGAAAGGCGTATCAGGGCAGTCATTGCCTCCTCGTTGCAGGCAAGCCGCTGACTGCCAATGCCCCGCTCACAGTCCTGCAACGCCTGTGTCAGAAGCCTGCGAATATCCTCATCAGACAGGGCATAAAGCCGCACGATGCGCACCCGGCTCAAAAGGGCGTGATTGACCTCGAAAAACGGGTTTTCCGTGGTGGCACCAATCAAAATCAGCCTGCCGTCCTCCACATAAGGCAGCAGCACATCCTGCTGGCTCTTGTTGAAGCGATGAATCTCGTCTATGAACACAATGGTACGTTTTTGATAAAACTTGCGTTGCTCTGCCGCTTCCTCCACAATTTTCCGAATGTCCCCGATGCCTGATGATACAGCATTCAGCCTTTTAAAATGGCTGTTGGTAATACCGGCAATCATCATGGCGATAGTAGTCTTGCCGGTGCCAGGCGGGCCAAACAAAATCATAGAAGGCAGCATATCCTGCTCAATCATCCGCCGGAGATACCGCCCCTTGCCCATGGCCTCCTCCTGCCCGATAAACTCATCAAAATTCCTTGGTCGCATCCGCTGGGCCAGAGGTTCATATTTTGCCTTGCTTTTACTTTCCTCCTGGGCAGCTGCCGCAGAAAACAAATCAAATCCCATGTCCATAGCTACCTGTCTCCCGTAGAGCCAAACCCGCCGTTACGCCCTGCACCACAGCCGGCAGCATCACCATCTGCAACCAGATAGCGGTAAAAAATCCCTTGGGCAACACGCATTCCCTTGACAATTCTTACCTCATTTTCCCCATGATTAACAAGGGGCAGCATAATATGCCCCTCATTATCGGGATTATCATAATAATCAGCATCAATAATGCCCTGACTGTTAATGCAGCTCACCTGATTTTTGATGGAAAAGCCTGAACGCACATGAAGCCCCAGGTACTCATCAGGCTGCATATATGCCTTCAGGCCTGTTGGCACAAGCGTAACGCGATGGGGTGCCAGAATTACATCCTCAGCTGACTGAATGTCATAGCCTGCACTGGAGCCGGTCTTTCTTGCAGGCAGCTCAATGCCCTTTTCGGCATAGGCAGAAACAACCTCAAAGCCTCTCTGCCTGCCAGCCCCGCTTTTTGTTTTTATATCCTTCATGCCGTCAGCTATCCGTTACTCGCGCTCAGCACTTTCTGCCTTTTTCTCAAAATTATCTACAGGACGGCTCATAGTAATAGTGGAAATCGCATGCTTGTAGACCAGCTGCTGCTTCCCCATGGAATCCATAATCACGGTAAAATTGTCAAAGCCCTTGACAAAGCCCTTAATCTGAAAGCCGTTGACAAGGTGAATAATCACGCTGATATTCTCCTTGCGAACCTGATTTAAGATACTGTCCTGTAAATTGATTGCTTTTGTCATAATTTCCCTCTCCTACATAGCATAAAATCTTAATTTCTTCTCATCCAACGCTGTACATCCCAAAGCAGATTATCTGCCAGCTTGCCGGTATTTCTGTACAACTCCGGCTGGTACCAGTGAATATACGGCATACGGCGGTACCAGGTAAGCTGCCGCTTGGCAAAATGACGGCTGTTCTGCTGGATTTTCGCTATAGCCTGCTGCATATCCGCAGCACTGCCTGCCAGCACCGGCAGCAGCTCCTTGTAGCCAATTCCCTTCATGGCCTGTGCCTCCGGCGCTACACCGGCTTTCAGCAGATTGCTAATCTCCTGCTGCAGGCCCTGGGAAACCATTATATTCACTCGTTGATTTATTCTATCATACAATTTATCACGCTGCCATGTCAAGCCAGCCACATAACAATCATACACAAATTCTCTGGATTTTTTCTGAGAAAGCTGCTCGCCGCCTAGATGATGCACCTCCAGTGCCCGTATAAT
>JAEDOE010000323.1 GCA_016302095.1 Anaerovibrio sp.
AGCCGCAGAAGCTTCTCCATAAAGGAAGGCTGCGTTTCCTTAGGGCTGCAATACACATCAGACAAAAAGCCATCCGTATACATACCCAAACTATTAAAATAGCCTATGCCGGACAAAATCACCGGTGCAGGCCTATAGGCCAATACCGGCAGGCGATTCCCCTTGGTATGGCCTGACAAATCCACCAGGATGTCAATTGCATCAGCTGCAATCTGCCGAGCCACTTCCTCATCAGACATATCAGCTATATATCGTGTACAATCAGCCCAGCCCTGCAGCTGCTCTGTAACACTATCCTCTTCTGCATTGGCCCTGTACAGAAAAACCTGAAAACGCTGCCTGTCATAAAATTCCAGCAAAGGACGCAAAAAATACGCCACCGGATGCCTGCGCACATCCGCTGACAAATATCCAACCCTGATTTTTTTATGTCCATATCCCCCCTGCTCTGCCAAAGGCAGTTGCAAAGGAACTATATCCTGCAACAGCTGCCTGTAACCGGCATACAATGCCTGCCAACGCTCATCAGCAATATCACTGCAATAATTGGCGGCGAAAATGGCATTGCTGTATTCCTCTCGCTTTTTCTTTATATCTCGTTCCATCCGGGAGGATTGCAAAAAAGCATCCACGGCCAGCCTGCATTCCCCCAGCTTGACAAGCACCTCTCCCAGCAGGCTCCATGCCTCAGTAACCATATCATTATCGCTTTCACTCTGCTGTTTCCTTTCCTCTGCCCTGACCAGCAAATTCTGTAACACGTTCATTTCCTGCACAGGACAGCTCATTGTTCGCAAAATATATGCCCTCAGTAACAAGGGCCGTAACCATTCCGGAATAAGCATCTGAACCTCGTCCAGCACCGCCAATGCCTGAACCTGCTCATTGTTATGATACAAAGCTAACGCCCTGTCATACAAGCAAAATGCAGCTGAGAAACTCTCCCTCACCTCGCAATCTTCATTCATGCTCTGCCAAATAAACATATTTCCTCTCCAATTCCCCCATATACTTCCTGCCATTCATAACATCTGACCTCATCAGCAAATAGCGCAAGCCAAGATGAAGGTCATTCAGCAAATTCCTATCTTTTGTCAATGACACAGCCAGCTCAATATAATTAGGCACATCAGAAACCGCCAGCCAGGGAATGCCTGCATTGGCCAAAATACTAAGGCCGAAACGTGAACCGCGCCTCCTGCCATATCTGCTGACAACCGGCACCCCCATATAAAGGGCATCCAAAGTCGTACCACCGCCTGTATAAGGATATGTATCCAAGGCTATATCCACCGCCAGATACCGCCGCATATAATCCGATGAGGTAGGCTCCAAAAAAAGGCGCCAGCTATCAATCCCATGCTCGGCAAAACGCGCCCTCACCCTTTGTCGCATATCTTCATCTAAAAATACCTGACACTTCAAAAGCAGCCTTGACTCAGGCACCCTTAGCAAAATTCTGCTCCAGACCGCCACCATCTCATCAGTAATCTTATGATAGCTGTTAAATGAGCCAAATGTTATATAGCCGTTTTGCAAACAAGGAGCAGGACATACATCAGGCAAGTCATCCACCGCCCTATAGCAAAACTGACTGCTTAGAAATAATGGCTTTTCACTAATATAACTGTGATAATCCTGTGCTACCCCATCCAAATACCTGTCCGTCAGCAGATAATCTGTAGCGGCAAAACCGGTAGTTTCCATCCAGCCCAGCCCGGAAATCTGTACAGGTGCAGGGCGCAAGGCAAAAACTGACAGACCGCTACCCGTACTATGCCCTGCCAAATCCACCAGGATATCAATTTTATCCTGCCGGATAACCTCTGCCAATTCTGCCAAAGCCAGGTTAGCCGCAGAACGCCAGCCATCTACTGCTGACTTTATTCTACGGGTATACTCATCCTCTCCAGCGGACAGACTATAACAAATAACATGAAAGCCATCCTTGTTATAACCAAACAGCATATGATAATAAAAACTGTACATTACGTGATGACGAAAATCAGGAGAAATGTAACCTATGCGTATCTTCCCTGCACCATGCCGTTCATTGGACAACGAATTTCTAATAAAAGGAAAAAGCTCATTATAGCCTGCCAAAGCCTTCTGAAACTCAGCCAGTGGCATATCCATACCAGACAGCGTCACAAGATATGAACCGTACACTTCGGCCCGTTCTCTATAAGCTTTGGTATCATAAAAACCTGCCGCCAGCCTGTAACCCTCCGCTGCCTGCTGCATATTAC
>JAEDOE010000324.1 GCA_016302095.1 Anaerovibrio sp.
TGGCCAGAAAATAGGCTACGCCGGTAGCGATGATGATGCTGAGGCTCAGCACCAGGCCGTAGGCCCGGATGGGAAAATCCCCTATGTAGAATAAATACTGATGCATGTTCATGCCCTCCTGATGCTATATAAGGCTTGCCATAAGAGTATAATTAATGTACAATATATCATCAGAGGTGTACCAGCACGGTAGGCGGCTAATCCTGCTCCCGTAAGGGGGTGGTGCCTATGACATTGTACGATTTTTTGACACTAGTATTCCTGGTGACGATTTGTATAGTGGCTATCAAGGCATAAGAAAAACCGCCTGCAGCTTCCAAACTTAGGCGGTTCTTCCTGAACTGTTCAATGGGAGCAGCCGTTTTACCGGTATGCCTCTTCCTTATAATCATTATACGTCATGGATAAGGAAAATGCAAGTTAATTAGCATCAGGCGGGAAAATAAGCCCTGCGCATGATGTTTATTTTTTTAGAGGGAGCAGAAGATATGAAGATAATTGCAGGCCTGGGCAATCCCGGCAGCGAATACGCCAGGACGAAGCACAATGTAGGCTGGATGCTGGTGGATGCCCTGGCGGAAAGGCTGGGGGCCGGTGACTGGCGGCAGCATGAAAAGGGACTGGTGGCAGAGGCGCGGATTGGCGCGGAAAAGGTGCTTTTGGTGAAGCCTCAGACCTATATGAATAACAGCGGCGAGTGCATAGGGCCGCTGATGCGCTGGTACAAGCTGGAGCCGGAGGATGTGATTGCCGTCCATGATGATATGGATATTCCGGCAGGCATGGTGCGCATCAGGAAAAAGGGCAGTGCCGGGGGGCATAACGGCATCAAGTCCCTGATTGCCCATATCGGCTCGGAAAAATTTGGCAGGGTGCGGATTGGCGTAGGGCGTCCGCTGCCTGGCTGGAGCGTTATTAATCATGTGCTGGCTCCTTTTAGTGATGAGGATGTGCCAAAAATCAGGGAAGCTATTGAGTATCTTCTGCCGGCAATGGAGTGCATTGTCAGGGAGGGCTATGATATGGCTATGAACAAATATAATCCGAAGAAGGAGAAAAAGAAAAAGGAAAAGGAAAAGGAAAGGGGCGAAGGGGAAAATGGCTAAGAAAGGCAAAAAGCAGGGGGGAAGAAATCTGCCGCCAGCCCATGGGGCAGGCTGTGAGATAACGGCTCTTTACGCAGATGAGAATGGTGAGATTTTTGATGCGCCGGGCATAGGCGCTGTGGGCAGGAGCGGCAGCGAAATGCGCCCCCTTGCCCCTGAGGATTTGATTCCCCTGCCGGAAAGTGCTGATTTGATGTTCCTGCCGGACAGGCAGGCAATGGGCATTACCCCGGATGGGGAGATGATTGCCCTGACCGGGCAGGCTGTGTCCGCTATTTTGCCGGCCGGCTATACCCGTACCCTGCTGCCGGGCTTTCAGAGCATGGAGGATGCCGGCCAGCTGCCCCTTTACGGCTATACGGCTGTGGCGGTGTATAAGGATGAGCTATATGCTGCTGCTATTTATACGGATGAAAATCACAAGTGGGATCCGGAAAACTATAATACCCATGATTTAAAGAAGCTGGTCAGGAAGGTGAAGAAGGATTTGCCGGACAATCCCCTGGTGGAGCACCTGGCAAACTGCTCTTTGGAGTGGCATTGCTGTACGGCGGAAAACCTCTTTTACCGCCGCTGGGAGTGCGGCATCCCTACCTCCCCTGTGTGCAACGCCAATTGCTTCGGCTGCATTTCCCTGCAGCCTGCGGAGTGCTGCCCGTCACCTCAGAGCCGGATAAAATTCCGTCCGACGCCGGAGGAAATTGCAGAAATCGGCATTTATCACTTGGAGACTGCCCCGGAGGGGATTATCAGCTTTGGGCAGGGCTGCGAGGGGGAGCCGTCCCTGGCAGCGGACAATATCAGCGCAGGCATCAGTCTGATTCGTGCTAAAACCGGCAGGGGGCAGATTAACATCAATACCAATGCCGGTTATACGGAGGGCATCAGGAAGATTGTGGATGCGGGCCTTGATACCATGCGCGTCAGCATCATCAGCGCCATTCCTGAGAGCTATGCTGCTTATTACAGGAGCAGCTATCAGCTGGAAGATGTGAAGGCATCCATCCGCTATGCCTTGGAGCATGGCATTTATGTGTCTTTGAACATGCTGTATTTTCCTGGCTTTAATGACAGGGCAGAGGAGCTGGCGGCATGGAAGGAATTTTTCCGGGAGCTGCCAGTGCAGATGATTCAGGTTC
>JAEDOE010000325.1 GCA_016302095.1 Anaerovibrio sp.
CCCGGCTGCGCAATATATCAAGATGGGCATTGATATCAGACTTGGCACTGGATTTTGTGGGGTTCCAGGCTTTCAGGATGCCGGAAGTGCGGGATGCGCCGCCTCCGTCATAGCCGCTATTCTGCATATTTACTTGTGTTTTGCCCTGAACGGCCGGCTTTTTCGCCTTGAATTTCCGCTTGCTCATTGCAAACACCTCAATCTATGAAAACTACTCGCTTGCTGCGCCGCATTTTTGCCTCTTCTCCATCGTCCAGAGTGGCACCGGCAGCCAGCAAATCATCTATCGCAGCCCTGATTTCAGCCAGATTGGCCCTTGTCAGGGCACGGTTGCCAATAGTATAGCTCTGGCCTGACAGAACTTTCTGCTCCGCCTGCCAATATTGGCGGAGACGTTCATTTCTCATCTTCTGGATGGTGTTCATTTTCTCACCTCAGTAATAATTCGGCGTGTAGGAGGAACATTTTGCAACGTTTTTCCGGGAATGATGCTCTCTTTTCGGGGCAAGTTCCCCGTTTTCCTCATTATCGCGGCGGCTAAACCTGCTTTTGGTACGTTTTTCAGGCGGAACGTAACGGCTTGCCACCAATCCGGAAGTTTTGCTGTGCGTGTCAGAGTCTGACACATCATCAGCTTCCCCGGAGGGCGGTTTTTGGCCGTGCAGCTGCTCATAGAGCAGTCCCCAGTCCGGCTTCATGGACTGCATGGCTGCCAGATTGTAGACACGGAGGTCAAGGGGCTCGTTCCTGACGCCTGATTTCGGTATCCACACATTCTTCAGCACGCCGTTGCGCTTGACTAACCGCTTTTCCTCGGACAAAAGGCCTTTGAAATACACTTCATCATAGCCACGGTACGGCAAATCTTCATCACCATCACGACCGAAGTGAAAATATTTGTCTCCTATCTCCTCAACGCCAAGCCTATTAAATACCTGCTGCTTGCCATCATCAACACCCAGGATAACCAGCGGCACCTTGCAGGCTACATCCTTGCCCAGCTTGTATACCAGCGGTATGCCCGGGCGGTTGGCATATCCCTTGATAGGGAACCTGCCTGAGCCCAGATTTTTCTCGCAGTAGCGGTAGACAAATTCAGTATAGTGGCCGCCGGAGTCAATAAAGGTTCTGGCGATCTTCATGCCTGTGCCATCGGCAAAGGTATATATCCTGTCCAAGATGCCGTTCAGCTCCTGCCATGTGGCAGCTTCATCCGGCTTGGACAAAATCATGCCCTTGACGATGCCCCAGCATTCTTCCCCAAAGCCCCAGCCGCATACTTCATACTCCAGGCGGTTATCCTGGGTATCTACAGCAGCTGTCAGCAGCAGTACGCCATCTGGCAGAGTTGCACCATACTGCTCCCGCCTTTTCATCAGTGGCAGTGCATCTATGGTGTTGTCATTTAAGGAATACGGCTCGCCAAAGCGAGTATTAACTATAACCTTTTCCCTGTTGGCATCGCCTCTGGCCTCCAGCCATTCTGTCATGATTTGCTTCCAGGACAGCCATGGGCTGGTGAAAGCATTGAGCCAGAAGGAGCGTATGCCATTTTGAATAGCCTCAGGATTTTGCGGTACATACTTCTGGAGAGTTGTCTTGATTTCCTGTTCGCTAAACTTGAAGCCGCAGTCAGGACAAACCCATTTCACATCGTTCACAACGATGATTTTGCGCTTTTTCTTGTCCTCATGCTCACTGTAGTCAGCCTCCATATCCACATAACGCAGTGCATGATATTCACCGCAGTTGGGGCATTGGTGCTGCCATTCCTCCTGAGTCCCGGCAAGGTATTCATCTGCAATCCTGCTTTCTCCCTCGTTGGTAGGTGTGGAAAATAGCCCCATGACACGGTTCCAGAAGGTGGTCATGCGCTTTTCTGCCAGTCCTACAGGATCACCCTCTCCACCAGCTGAGGCAGGGAACCTGTCCACCTCATCCGCCAGCAGGATGCGCATAGGCCTTGACGCAAGACCTGCAGGGGAATTTGCCCCGCACATAATCAGGCGCCCGCCCGGAAAAATCTTCGACAGGATGGTGTTGTTGCCGTCCCTTGTCTTGGCTTCTCCCTTGCCATTCTTGCTCTTGATGTCATAAAACAGGCCGTTCAGCACCTTGGTATCACGAATCATAGGGGCGATACGGGACTTGGAAAAATCCTCTGCCATCTCTATGGTGGGCTGAATCATCATGATAGGGCATGGATCCAGATGGGCAAAGCGGCCA
>JAEDOE010000326.1 GCA_016302095.1 Anaerovibrio sp.
CCCTCGGAAATGGAGTACATAAACGGCATAGCGATAGTAGCGATGTAAGCAGGCACAGCCTCGGTAAAGTCATCAAAATTGATGCGCATCAGGCTGCTGAGCATCAGGAAGCCCACCACAATCAGGGCAGGTGCTGTAGCAAAAGCCGGAATCGCCAGGAAAATAGGTGCCAGGAACAGGCTCAGGGCAAACAGCACGGCACTGACAATGGCAGTCAGACCGGTGCGGCCCCCTACACCTACACCGGCAGAGCTTTCCACAAAGGTAGTAACCGTGGAAGTACCCAGCACAGCACCGGCAGTAGTAGCAACAGAGTCAGCCAAAAGTGCACCCTTGATATTCGGCAGGCGCCCGTCCTTGTCCAGCATATCAGCCTTGGAAGCAACGCCAATCAGGGTTCCCAGTGTATCAAACAGGTCAACGAACATAAATGTAATAACGATAGTCACAAAGTTCAGGGTAGCAATGGCACTGAAATCCATCTGCATGAAGGTAGGTGCCAGACTAGGGATAGCTACGCCGTTGGCAAAGCTAGGCATAACGGAGAACATGCCCTGGGCAGGGTCCGGCACATAAAGCCCGGTCAGCTCGCAGGCAATGCCTGCAACCCAGGTGCCGAGAATACCCCAGAGAATACCGCCAGGTACCTTCTTCGCCATCAGTACGGCAGTAAACAGCGTACCCAGAAGGGCCAGCAGGGCACCCATGCCTACGGTATGGAAGGAACCATCCAGCAGAGCGGCACGGAACGGATACAGTCCAACCAAAGTAGGGCCGTCTACTACAATCTTGGCATTCTGCAAGCCGATAAAAGCGATAAACAAACCAATACCGCTGGTAACACCATATTTCAAGGCTGGCGGAATGCAGTTAAAAATCGCCTCACGGACCTTGGTCAGGGACAAAATAATAAAGATAATACCCTCTACAAATACAGCAGCCAGTGCAACCTGCCAGGAATACCCCATCTGTGCCACTACTGTAAAGGCAAAAAACGCATTCAGCCCCATGCCCGGCGCCAGCACAAAGGGATAATTGGCAAGAAACGCCATAATCAGCGTACCAATGCAGGCACCAATGGCAGTAGCGGCAAATACCGCACCTGCATCCATGCCGGTAGTCCCCAGAATACTAGGATTTACCGCCAGAATGTATGCCATCGTCATAAAAGTGGTAACACCGGCAATGACCTCTGTGCGGATACTAGTACCATGCTCCTTTAGATGAAAAAATTTCTCTAAAGCCTCATTCATTTCTAATCCTCCTCTACTTCCTCATGAAGCTAATAAAAAAGAATACGCCGACTAGAAAACCAAGCCGGCGAAACCAAAATACTCATTTATCTTACATTATTTTGAAATAAATTGCAATAGAAAAAAACAGCTATGTTCAGCAAATTAAGATGGAATTTCAGTATCCCTTTTAATCTTCCAAAGCTATTTCTGCCGCCCTTGCAGCATGTATCACCGTCGTGTCAAAAATCGGCAGGACGGAATCCTCCGCCCTCACCAAAAGCCCGATTTCCGTACAGCCCAGGATTACCCCCTCGGCACCTGCCGCCTTCAGCCTGCGGATGATCTCGGCGTATTTCCTGCGGGATTCCTCCCTGATTTCCCCCCGGCACAATTCATTGTAAATAACATCATTGACGATTTCAATGTCACCAGCCTCCGGCACCACTACCTCTATGCCGTTGTCCACAAGCCGCTGCTTATAAAAATCCTGAGTCATGGTGTACTTGGTCCCCAGCAGTGCCGCCTTTTTTATGCCCTGCTCCTTCAGGGCAGCTGCCGCCGCATCAGCAATGTGGATAATGGGAATCTGCAACCTTTCCAGCATGTCAGGCACTAGCTTGTGCATGGTATTGGTGCAGATGACGATATAATCCGCCCCTGCCTGCTGCAGCTTCACCGCCGCATCAGTCATGATTTCCCCACATCTGGCCCAATCGCCGGTGGACTGACATTTTTCTATCTCCGCAAACTCCACACTGTAAAGAATAATCCTGGCAGAATGGAGTCCGCCCAGCCGTTCCTTTACCGCTTCATTGATAATCCTGTAATACGGAACCGTACTTTCCCAGCTCATGCCGCCAATTAACCCCAATGTCTTCATGTAGCTTCTTCCTTTCTCCATATATCCTGCTGCAATGCAGGCTATATTATTTATACAGCACTTTACAACTTTTTTGAAAAATAAAAATCGCGTAACCCAATCCTGATATA
>JAEDOE010000327.1 GCA_016302095.1 Anaerovibrio sp.
AATGCATATAAGTAATTTCAGGACTTCCCGCAAGCTGGTCATGCTGGCAGGGGATATTGTACTTATTAGCATTGCGTATATTTTGGCGGCGGCACTGGTCTTAAATCGCAGCATATCAGCTGAAACGCTTTTTCTGCATAAAGACTTGCTGCCTATGGTTATGTGTGTCACCGGCCTGATGATGAATGTCAATGGTCTTTATACAATCCTGTACAAGCGGTTTGCAGAGGTCATGCTCAGTACAGTGGTTGCACATATCTGCACCATGATACTGGTGATATTCATTAGCTATCTTGCAGGTGACTACGAATATTCATGCTGGCTGCTGCTGGTTTCATTGGTGCTTCAGTGTGTTTTTCTGACAGGCTGGCGGTATATTTCCTGGCGCATGGGGCGGAGCATGCTGAATAAGCGCAGCATCCTGCTGATAGGCTCCGAGGATGAATGTAACCATGTGTACAACAGGCTAAAGACTCAGCCCCAGCTGAACATGAAGCTGAAATATGTGTGCACCGATACAGGTGATGACAGGTGGCAGAAGGCTGCTGGCGAAGTCGATATCGTGGTGATATGTGCTGGCATGGAGCATGGCAGCAAGGCGGATATTATCAATTATTGCCACCGGCACGGCAAGGATGTGCTGCTGATACCTGAGTCGGTGGAACTCTTTTGCATAGGTGCCGAACTGGACAAGATAGATGACATTCCCATGTTCAGGCTGCAGGGGCTGTGCCCTTCTTTGGAAGTGCGCACCATGAAGCGTGCCCTGGATATAGCGGTATCTTTTATCGGCTTTGTGTGTGCATTGCCGTTTATGCTGGCTACAGCCATTGCCATCAAGATTGGTGACCCAGGTCCTATCCTGTACAGCCAGGTGAGGACAGGTCGGAATGGAAAAGAATTCAGGATTTATAAATTCCGCACCATGCGTGTGGATGCGGAAAAGTACAGCGGTCCTATGCTGGCACAGGAAAATGACCCGCGTATCACCAGGCTGGGAAGATTTCTCCGGGCAGTGCGCCTTGACGAGCTGCCCCAGATATGGAATGTGCTGAACGGTGACATGAGCATCGTGGGGCCGAGGCCTGAAAGACCGTTCTTCGTGGAGAAGTTTGTGCAGGAAATGCCGGAGTATGCCTACAGGCATAACGTAAAGCCGGGCATTACAGGCCTGGCGCAGGTCTACGGCAAGTACAACACCACTCCCTTTGACAAGCTGGTGTATGACCTGATGTACATTCAGAAGTGCAGTATTCTGGAAGACTTGCGGATTATTATCCAGACCGTCAGGGTGCTGTTTACCAAGAGTGCTACTGAGGGAACTGGGATAGTGCAGAAGGATATTGATTTTGATGAGTATAGTGTAAAGAGTTGATGCTGATGTACATGCCAAAGAAAAAGAATAAGTTTCTCGACAATCTTGTATCCATTATCATGCCTGCGTTTAACAGTGCCGGATATATCTGTGAAAGCATAGATTCAGTATTGGCACAGACATATGCTGAATGGGAACTCTGGGTAGTGGATGATGGTTCTACAGATAATACTGCCGAGGTTGTTAAAAAATTTAAGGATAGGCGGATACATTATGTAAAGCAGGCAACAAACAAGGGCGTTGCCGCGGCACGGAATTTAGGCATAGAGAAGTCCCAGGGGCGTTTTTTAGCTTTTTTGGACAGTGATGATATATGGCTGCCTGAGAAATTAGAAAAGCAGCTTGCTTTTATGAATAGGAAAAAATGCGGTATGTCTTATACCGAATACAGGCAGTTCGTTAATCACCCTGATGTTGCCGGGAAATTAATCAGGACTCGTGACAGTGTGGATTATCAAGTCCTTCTTAAGGGGAACGATATTGGCTGCCTGACTGTCATTATAGACAGATGGCAGCATCCGAGAATTGTTATGCCGCCTTACAGGCATGAGGATTATCTGACATGGCTGGGAATATTATCAGGTGGGGGAACGGCATATTCATTGCATGAGGATTTGGCAAGGTATCGGAAGTCTGATAAATCCCTCAGTTCCAATAAATGGAACAGCATGAAATGGACTTGGAATGTGTATAGGAAGCATCAGAAGTTGTCTGTACTGAAATCAGGATATTATATGGCACATTATGTAGTGAATGGTTTGCGCAAGCATTATTAAAAAACAATACTAAAGTTTTGTATAAATCTAAGGCAATACAATTGTATGTTTTTAGAAAGAGGTTATTTTATG
>JAEDOE010000328.1 GCA_016302095.1 Anaerovibrio sp.
GAGTTTATCCTGCCGTTCCTCAGCGGTGATTTTACCATCAAGGACAAGCGGATTTTTGAGTATCTGCACCTTTTGTGGCAGCATGAGGGTATCTTCATCGAGCCTAGTGCCTGTGCCGCCATCCATGGCCCTGTGTGCATGGGCCGGTCCGCTGTAATGGATGAGTACAAGTATGACAACCGCCTGGGCAAGAAGATGGCAAACGCCACCCATATTATCTGGGCTACCGGCGGCAATCTGGTGCCGGAGGAGGTGCGTCAGCAACTGCTGGCGAGAAAAGCCTGACGGGTTCTGATTTTGTTATAAGCCTGCCCTGCCCTCAGGGGCGGGGCAGGTAATAAATATATATAGGAGTTGAAAAAATGGATGTATTGTTATGTTCCCTGCTGGTTTTTCTGCTGGGAACGCTGACCATCGTCTGGCCAAAGCGGCTGGAGCTGGCTGCCCATTATGCAGGTATGCTCTGTGCCATTGCAGCCAGCGGCATGACTGCTTTCAGTGGCCTTAGGTATCTGCTGATGCCCAATGATGCCCTGCTGATTGAGGCAAAATGGGGCAGCTATTCGCTGGTTGCCGATGGCTGGAGCAGCGTGTTTTTAGTTATTACCGGCATCGCCGGGTTTTTCATTAGCATTTATGCCCTGGACTATGCCAGGGGATACCTGGGGAGCCGTATCCGTGCCCTGACAGGTATGTGGAATTTATTTTTGTTTTCGATTGTGGCAGTGCTGATTTCCGGGGATGCCTTTACCTTTATTGTGTCCTGGGAGATTATGGCACTTGTTTCTTTTTTGCTGGTAAATCACGAAGCTGGCAAGAAGGAGACTGTCTCCGCCGCTTATCAGTACATGGTGATGACCCATCTGGGCACGGCGGCAATCCTTGTAGCTTTTTATCTGCTGGGCAGCCATTCTGCCAGCTTTGCTTTTGCTGATATGATGCATAATCAGCTTGACGGGGTTATGCGGCATATCGCTTTTTTATGTGCCTTTGCAGGCTTTGCCCTAAAATCCGGCCTGATGCCCTTGCACATCTGGCTGCCTAATGCCCATCCGGCGGCACCAAGCCATGTGTCCGCCCTGATGAGCGGCGTCATGCTGAAGGTGGCACTGTACGGCTTTGGCCGCTTTGCCTTTCAGTTCATCGGCATGGATGTGTTCTGGTATGGCCTTTTGGTGACTATTATCGGTTTGATTTCCGCTTTCCTGGGTGTGCTGTACGCTACTATGGAAGTGGATATGAAGCGGATTCTGGCTTATTCCTCCGTGGAGAATATGGGCATTATCTTTGCTGTGTTTGGCTGCGGCATGGTGCTCATGTCCATGAATTTGTTCCCTCTGGCGGTGGTGGCTTTTACTGCCGCTATGGTGCATGCTTTCAGCCACAGCCTGATGAAGGGGCTCATGTTCATGAGCGCCGGTGCTGTGATGCACGCTACCGGCAGCAAGAACATCGAGAAGATGGGCGGCCTGATTAAGAAGATGCCTTATACGGCATTTTTCACCTTGATTGGTGCCATGGCACTGTCTTCTTTGCCTTTTACCAGCGGCCTGATTGGCGAGTGGCTGGTATTGCAGAGCTTTATTACCCTGGCACAGCAGGCTGGCAGCCCGGAGCTGAGGCTTTTGGTGATTTTTGCCTTTATCCTGCTGGGACTGACCGGCGCTACGGCTCTTGGGTGCTTTGTGCGCCTCTATGGCACGGCCTTTTTGGGCTGCCCGCGGAGCCAGATTGTGGACAAGGCCCATGAGCAGCCGTTCTTTATGCTGCTGGGCATGGGCATCGCTGCGGCTCTGGTAGTGATTGTGGGCATACTGCCGGACCCTGTGGTAAACATTATGCAGGGCATTGTGGCAGGCCCTATGACGGCTCCGATGGGGAACCCTCTGGGCATTATCTGGGGCGGCAGTGGCCGCTATGCTATCTACAGCCCGGCGATTATCCTGGCTGTGACGGTGCTGGTAACCGTGTTTGTGGCAGTGGCGCTTCTGGGCAGCAAAAAGTTTGAACGCCGGGATGTGACCTGGAACTGCGGCACTTATCCTACCAGCCGCCAGCAGTACAGTGCTACAGGCTTCAGCAAGCCGTTGCGCCGTGCTTTTGGCAGCATTTTGAACCCTCAGCGGCGTACCGAGTATATACGCAAGGAGCATGATTACTTCGGACGCAAGCTGAAGGTGCATCTGGAGATTCCTGATTTGTTTACTGAGAAATTGTAC
>JAEDOE010000329.1 GCA_016302095.1 Anaerovibrio sp.
TTCAGGGCAGGCTTGGTATCCTTGTACACCTGGCCCAAAATAGCAATTTGTTCAGCCTTTATTTTCTTGGTAACACGCATAGCATCACCGCCACATGAACAGTTAGTTTATTATAACAATAAGTTTATTAGTTGCCTAATTTAGCAACTAAGAGGTCAGGCTAATTAGTTTGTCAGGCTCCTGATCGGTGCCGGAATACGTCCGCCACGGGCAATAAATGCCTCGGAACTCCAGTTGTTGCGAACCTTGACAATAGGGCAGCGTCCCAAAAGACCGCCAAACTCCACGCTCTCGCCCACCTTCTTGCCTGGAACAGGAATAACGCGGACAGCAGTGGTCTTGTTGTTAATCATGCCGATAGCCGCCTCATCAGCAATGATGCCGGAAATAGTAGCGGCAGTGGTATCGCCCTCTACAGCAATCATATCCAGGCCTACGGAGCATACGCAGGTCATGGCCTCCAGCTTCTCAATGGACAGGGAGCCGCACTCAATGGCCTCAATCATGCCCTGATCCTCGCTGACAGGAATAAACGCACCACTAAGGCCGCCTACATGGGAAGAAGCCATCAGGCCGCCCTTCTTCACGGCATCGTTCAGCAGTGCCAATGCAGCAGTAGTGCCCGGTGCACCGCAACGCTCCAAGCCCATTTCCTCCAATACGTTGGCAACAGAGTCACCAACTGCCGGAGTCGGAGCAAGGGAAAGGTCAATGATGCCGAATGGCACACCAAGACGCCTGGAAGCCTCACGGGCAACCAGCTGGCCTACACGGGTAATCTTGAAGGCAGTCTTCTTGATGGTCTCAGCCACCTCGGTAAAGTCGGCACCCTTCAAATCCTCCAGGGCATGCTTAACAACGCCAGGGCCGCTGACACCTACGCTGACAACCTTCTCCGCCTCACTGACGCCGTGGAAAGCACCTGCCATGAAAGGATTGTCCCCAGGGGCGTTGGCAAACACTACCAGCTTGGCACAGCCCAGGGCATCCTGGTCACGGGTAAGCTCGGCAGTACGCTTGATAATCTCACCCATCTGGCGCACACAGTCCATGTTGATGCCAGCCTTGGTAGAACCCAGGTTGACAGAGGAGCATACCACATCAGTGGTAGCCAGTGCCTGGGGAATGGAGTCCAGCAGGATTTTATCGCCATTGGTAAAGCCCTTTTCCACCAGTGCAGAAAAACCGCCGATGAAGTTTACGCCCACGGCCTTGGCAGCCTTGTCCAAGGTCTCAGCTACTGGCACATAAGAGTCAGTCTTGCAGGCCTCGGCAGCGATGGCAATAGGGGTTACGGAAATACGCTTGTGAATGATCGGAATACCATACTGAGCCTCGATATCCTCACCGGTCTTTACAAGAAATTCGGCAGATTTGGTAATCTTATCATACACATTGCGGCAGAACTGGTCAATGTTCGGATGAGCACAATCACGCAGGGAAATACCCATGGTAATGGTGCGCACATCCAGCTTATTCTCCGTAATCATGCGATTTGTTTCTAAAATATTATCTATAGTAATCACAAAAAATCCTCCATACAGCTATACTACGACAACAATTCTATTATGACAACAACCCTGATACGACAAATAGCGCGCAGAGTGATGAGCTATTGTGCATAATGCAGAGTGATTAGATATTGTGCATAATGTTGAAGATTTCCTGATTCTGTACCTTTATCTCCAAATCCAGCTCCTGCCCCTTCTCCCTGAGCAGCTTCTGCATCTCAGGCAGCTTTACATTGTCACCCACAGTCTCAGCCATCATAATCATGTTGAAAAAGCCATCCATGATGTTCTGATTTACACTGAGGATGTTGATATTGTTCTCCGCCAGAATGTTGCTGACCATTGCAATAATACCCACTCTATCCTTACCAACAGTAGTAACAACCAATTTCATGCTATTCTCTCCTATCATAACTCAAGTGAACAGGATACAAAATCCCCGATGTTTTTACATTATAGCATAGTAAAGGAAAATTTATAACTACCTAGGGAAAAATATTTGGGAAATTTAGCTATTTCTCCGTAAAATATCCCTCCATAATAATCATAGGTCAATTCTTAGATTTGATTCAATACTTTCTGCACACTTTCTGACTGAATCAAAATTCTCATTTTCTCACTTCCACCTTCAACATCCGGATTACCACACATTAGATTATCCGGATGCTCAGATATGCAACAATCCTTGTACCAGCACTCCCCCAT
>JAEDOE010000330.1 GCA_016302095.1 Anaerovibrio sp.
TCCTAAAATATAAATTGGCCCTGGCTGAATACTCCAACCAGGGCATAAATTCGTAAAATCAACCACAGCATATTATATCGTATTTGACGGTTTATAGTCAACCTGTATATCAATATGCTGTCAGCAATGCATAAGCTCAGCAGTTTCATTCAGCCAAAAATAAACATTGCAGCTTCCGAACCATTCTATACCATATCATCTTTCGCATTTTTCACTGGCAGTAAGCTGTACATCAGGATTGATTGCCTGCAATTTTGCCAAAACATTTTTATCCAGCCTCATGCAGCCTGCAAAAGAATCCTCGGCAATCTCAGCCAATACAGGGGACAATTCCATATTAACGAGATTTATGCATCCGGCAAAAGCACCATTGCCAAGCTTTCTCACCCCATCCGGCAGCTTCATGCCTGTCAGGCTGACACAGCCGGAAAATGCTCCATCCCCCAGTTCCGTAATGCCTTCCGGCAAATCGATGCTTTCCAGGCTTCTGCACTTGAAAAAAGCTCCCACGCTGATTTTCTGCAGCCCTTCCGGCAGCACAGCACGCTCCAGGCTGCTGCACCCGGCAAAAATCCCCTGACCTATCTCCGTCACACCAGCTGGCAGCACAATACTCTCCAAACTGCTGCACTCTGAAAAGGCACCGGCACCTATCTTCTTTATGCCTGCCGGCAGCTCAATCCGGCACAATCCGCTGCACCCGGCAAAAGTTCCCTGGTCTATCTCAGTCATGCCGGAGGGCAATTTGATGCTGCTCAGGCTGCTGCACCTGTAAAAAGCCCCCACACCTATTTTTTTTACGCTGTCCGGCAATTCAATGCTGTTCAGCCCGCTACAGCCGGAAAACGCCCCCTGACCTATCTCCGCCACACCAGAGGGCAATCTGATGCTGCGCAAATTATTGCAATACCTGAAGGCATATTCACCTATAGCCACCACAGTCACGCCATCAATAACAGGCGGAATACTGAGATTGTTTACATTCTTGCGTGTACCTGTGACAGCTATACCCCCAGGCACATTCTCATAAGACAAATCTGTACCGCAATAGCCTGCCGCATCGGCATAGCCATTCTCGTAAGCCTTGTGCAGCCAGTACATGCCCTGTTCATCATCGTTCTTTTCCTCGCACAAAAGCTTCCCCAGCATAAACATGGATTTGGCATTGCCAGCCTCCGCAGCCTGCCTGTGCCACGCTATATTTTCATCTATGCTCTCGCTTATATTTCGCTCCATGCCCATACAAATCCCTTTCTGACAGTCATCATTCTACTACAGCAACTACACCCCATTATAACACATCATCACACAAAAAAGAAAAATCATTTTAGCATATAGCCGTGATTCATAGGGCCGCTGCCCTTGCCCAAATCCAGCATAGCTGCCAATGCCCCGGAAATGTATTCCTTTGCCAGCCTGACCGCCTCTGCCAGCTCACAGCCCTTTGCCAGATTGGCAGCAATGGCAGAGGACAGGGTACAGCCTGTACCGTGGGTATTAGGATTGTTGATGCGCTTTCCGGCAAACCAGGTCACTTTGCCATCCTGGTACAAAAGGTCATTGGCATCATTAATGCTGTGACCGCCCTTGCAAAGCACACCGCAGCCGTACTGCCTGCCAATTTCCTCCGCCGCCTTCTCCATGCCCTCTTTGCTGGCAATATTCTCACCCAAAAGCACCTCCGCCTCAGGAATATTTGGTGTCAGCACAGTTGCCAGAGGAAACAGCTCCTGCTGCAATACCTCCACCGCATCATCCGCAATCAGCCGGGCACCGCTGGTAGCCACCATCACCGGGTCCACCACCACATGCTTCGGCTGGTACTGCCGGAGCTTTTGGGCTATCATCCTGATTAAATCCTTGTCAGAAACCATGCCTATCTTGACCGCATCCGGGAAAATATCCGTAAAAATGCAGTCCAGCTGCTGCCCCAGAAACTCCGGTGTCACGTTCATAATCGCCGCTACCCCTGTCGTATTCTGCGCCGTCAATGCCGTAATGGCACTCATGCCATACACGCCATTCGCCAGCATAGTCTTCAAATCCGCCTGTATCCCGGCACCGCCGCTGCAATCACTGCCTGCTATTGTTAAAGCTGTTTTCATACTCTCACGCTCCAAATATCACCTTACATTGTATTGTGTTCACATCTCTACATATATTGTAGACCATTTCTCTTATATTGCTATGTTTGCACTCATGAGCTCCGCCTGCT
>JAEDOE010000331.1 GCA_016302095.1 Anaerovibrio sp.
CCGTGCCTTCTCCTGCAGCTCCGGAATGCTCAGGGCACCGCAGTTGCACATGGTAGAACGGATCTTGCTCAGGGTAATGCCAACATTATCCTTCAGGCTGCCGGCATAAGGCACATAGGAGTCAACGCCTTCCTCGAAGGACAGCTTCTTGGCGCCGCCCAGGTCGTAACGCTGCCAGTTGCGGGCACGGTTGGAGCCCTCGCCCCAGTACTCCTTGTAGTAAGTACCATTAATCTTCACAACATCCGTCGGGCTCTCATCAAAGCGGGAGAAATACCTTCCCAGCATCATGAAGTCCGCACCCATTGCCAGAGCCAAAGTCATGTGGTAATCATGCACAATACCGCCATCAGAGCATACCGGAATATAAATGCCGGTAGCCTCATAGTATTCATCACGGGCTGCACATACATCAATCAGGGCAGTAGCCTGACCACGTCCGATACCCTTGGTCTCACGGGTAATACAGATGGAACCGCCGCCGATACCAACCTTGATAAAGTCAGCACCTGCCTTGGCCAGGAACATAAAGCCTTCACGGTCAACTACATTGCCGGCACCAACCTTCACATCCTCGCCGAAATTCTCATGGATGTATTTCAGGGTAATGCGCTGCCACTCGGAGAAGCCCTCAGAGGAGTCAATGCACAGCACATCGGCACCTGCCTTCAAAAGGGCTGGCACACGCTCTGCATAGTCACGGGTATTGATACCTGCGCCTACGATATAACGCTTCTTCTCGTCAATCAGCTCCAGCTCGTTTTCCTTATTGTCAGTATAATCCTTGCGGAATACCATGTAACGGAGACGCTGGTTCTCATCAATCAGCGGCAGCATGTTCAGCTTGTTATCCCAGATGATGTCGTTGGCCTCGGACAAGGTAGTATCTGCACTGGCATAAACCAGTTTCTCAAAAGGAGTCATGAACTCCTTGGCAGGAGTATCAGGACTCATGCGGGTAACGCGATAGTCGCGGCTGGTAACGATACCCAGCAGCTTGCCGGTAGGAGTGCCGTCCTCGGTTACTGCCATTGTGGAATGACCGGTTTTCTCCTTCAGTGCCAAAATCTCTGCAATCGTAGTCTCAGGGGTGATATTGGAATCGCTGTCCACGAAGCCGGACTTGAAATTCTTTGCCCTTGCCACCATAGCAGCCTCTTCCTCAATCGTCTGGGAACCATAGATAAAGGAAACGCCGCCCTCACGCGCCAATGCCACTGCCATGCGGTCATCAGATACAGACTGCATGATAGCAGAAGTCATCGGAATGTTCATGGAAATCTTTGGTTCCTCACCCTTCTTGAACTTTACCAATGGAGTCTTCAAGGAAACATTCGCCGGAATGCACTGATCAGAAGAATAACCAGGTACCAGCAGGTACTCGCCAAAGGTATGAGATGGTTCACTGAAATAGAATGCCAACTTAATCCCTACTTTCTATAAAATATTAAACTAATGCCCGAAATGCACCGGGCTCCTTAAACCGAATTATATCCGCAGATATTGTTACTATACTAGTACAAACTTTGCCTCTTGTCAATTTTTTTCTAAAAAAAGAACAGCCCCCGGAAAGCCATCAGCCTCACAGGGACTGTTATATTTTATGGTAAATTACTCAACGGTAACGGACTTAGCCAGGTTTCTAGGCTTGTCCACATCACAGCCCCGGGTAAGGGCGGTGTAATAAGCCAGCAGCTGCAGCGGCAGCACAGTCAGCAGAGGAATCAGCAGCTCATCCGTCTCCGGCACGAAGATAACATGGTCGGTGTACTTGTGCAGCTCCTCATCCCCCTTGGCAGCCACGCCGATAACTACCGCATCACGAGCCTTTACTTCCTTGATATTGCTCAAGGTCTTCTCGTATACGCTTCTCTGAGTAGCCAGAGCCACCACAGGAATACCGCGGGTAATCAGCGCCAATGTGCCGTGCTTCAGCTCCCCTGCCGCATAGGCCTCCGCATGGATATAGGAAATCTCCTTCAGCTTCAGGGAACCTTCAAGAGCTACATGATAGTCAAGGGCACGCCCCAGGAAGAACACATCATCATTGTAGCCATACTGCTGGGCAAAAGCCTTGATAGGGTCCACATCCTCAAGGGTTTCACTGATCTGGGCAGGAATATTCCGCAGCTTGCCCAAAAGCTCCTTCATGCGGCTATCCTCTACAGTGCCCCGGAGGCCTGCCATATAAGCTCCCAGCAGGAACATAAC
>JAEDOE010000332.1 GCA_016302095.1 Anaerovibrio sp.
AGGGGCTCGTGCAGGAGGATATCAGCAGCAGGCTGAGCATGGACAAGGCTTTTGTCACCAGGGAGCTGAATGCTTTGGGGGATATGGGGCTGATTAAGCGTCTCAAGGACCCGCAGGATCATCGCAGAAATCATATTTTCCTGACTGATGACGGCCGGGAGCTGGGCGAGTCCATCGTGAAAATCGAGGAAGAATGGGTGAAGATGGCCTATGCCGGTTTTTCAGCCAAGGAGTTCTCAGCTATGAAGAATTTTTCCGAGCGTATCAGCAGCAATATAAGGAATAATTAAGTTTCATAGGAGTGCGGCGGCACTCCTTTTCTTTTTGCTTTTTTGATTTGCAATCTGTGGCAAATCGTGGTAGAATGTTTGGTACAGCGAAGAAGGAGAGAGTAGCCTGCAAGGTGTCTTTCAGGGAGTCCTGGCAAGTGGGAACAGGGCAGATGGCGGCAGGTGAAGTTCACTCCGGAGCTGTCCTGGTGAAGAGATGTAGTCAGGACGTTTTCCGCGTTAAGGAGCAATTAAGTGAGAAAATAGGGTGGTACCGCGAAATGGTGGTGCATCTTTGATGCGATGCCTTCGCCCCTAGCTGTTGGGGTGGAGGCTTTTTTTGTACACAGAAACCGCCCGTAGAAAATATTTTTAGGAGGATATTATGGAAGAAAAGATTGAACAGCTCAGGCAGGAAGCTGCCAAGGCTGTAAAGCAGGCAGTAGGCAATCTGGGCGACCTGAATGATATCAGGGTAAAGTACCTTGGCAAGAAGGGTGAGCTGACTACTATTCTGCGTGGCCTGGGGCAGCTTTCCAAGGAAGACAGGCCTCGTATCGGCCAGATTGTAAATGATGCCCGCCAGCAGCTGGAGCAGCTGATTGCAGAGAAGAATGAGGAACTCCGTGAGGCGGAGCTGAACAAGCGCCTTGCCAATGAGAGGATTGACGTTACCCTGCCGGGACGCCGTGCCCCTCGCGGCCATCTGCATCCGCTGACCATGACCTTGATGGAAATCAAGAGAATCTTCATGAAGATGGGCTTCACCGTAGAGGTGGGACCTGAGATAGAGAAGGATTATTATAATTTTGAGGCATTGAACCTGCCAAAGGACCATCCGGCAAGGGACATGCAGGATTCCTTTTATATCACCGAGGATATTCTCATGCGCTCCCAGACCTCGCCGGTACAGGCAAGAACTATGGAAGCCCATGAGCCAAACAGCCCTATCCGCATGATTGCGCCGGGACGTGTTTATCGCCGTGATGACTACGATGCCACTCACTCTCCAATGTTTACACAGGTGGAGGGCATGGTTATTGACAAGGGAATCAGCCTGGCTGACCTGAAGGGTACCCTTGAGAATTTCCTGAAGCAGATTTTCAATGAAAAGGTCAAGGTGCGCTTCCGCCCAAGCTTCTTCCCATTTACCGAGCCTAGTGCGGAGGTGGATATTTCCTGCGTTATGTGCAAGGGCGAGGGCTGCCGTGTCTGCAAGGGCACCGGCTGGCTGGAAATCCTCGGCTCCGGCATGATTCATCCGAATGTGCTCAGGATGAGCGGCTATGACCCTGAGAAGGTCAGCGGCTTTGCGTTTGGTATGGGTGTAGAGCGTATTGCCATGCTGCGCTATGGGATTGACGACTTGCGTCTTTTCTATGACAATGATTTGAGATTTTTAAAGCAGTTCTGGTGATAGGGAGGAATTGGAAAAATGCAGGTATCTGTAAAATGGCTTCATGATTATATAGATTTCACGGAAACTGCCGAGGAGCTGGCTGACAAGCTGACTATGGCAGGTATTCCTGTGGAAAATGTTATCCGTGCCGATGAGGGTCTTGACAAGGTGGTCACCGGCAGGATTGAGAAAATAGAGGTGCACCCTGATTCAGACCACATGGTGATTACCTATATGAACGTGGGTGAGGCAGAGCCGGTTCAGATTGTTACCGGTGCCCAGAATGTCAGGGAAGGGCAGATTGTGCCGGTGGCGATGATCGGTGCCAAGCTGCCAAACGGGCAGAAGATTTCCAAGGGCAAGCTGCGGGGCGTGCAGTCCAACGGCATGCTGTGCTCTGCCGAGGAGCTGAAAATGGATGTGACTGCCCTGCCAAAGGAGCAGACCGAGGGCATCTATATCCTGCCGGAGGATACCCCTGTCGGTATTTCTGCCAGCTCCGTGCTGGGGCTGGACGATGTAGTGCTGGAG
>JAEDOE010000019.1 GCA_016302095.1 Anaerovibrio sp.
CCACGGCTTAGTACACGCCCCAGACCTGACAGATATGCCTTGCGCCCTGCCGTGATAGCCTCCTTGAAAGCCTGTGCCATCAGAGGCAGATTACCGGCTGTAGCCAGCGCGGTATTCGCCATAATAGCTGCTGCCCCCATCTCCATGGCTTCACAGGCCTGAGACGGCCTGCCGATGCCTGCATCCACAATAATCGGCAAATCAATCTCATTAATGAGAATTTCAATAAAATCACGGGCAGCTAAGCCGCGGTTAGAGCCGATAGGGGCAGCCAGCGGCATAACTGCTGCCGCTCCGGCACTGACCAAATCCCGGGCAGCAGTCAAATCAGGAAACATATAAGGCAGGACGGCAAAGCCTTCCTTGGCCAAAATCTCCGTTGCCCTGATAGTTTCCTGATTGTCCGGCAGCAAATAACGGCTATCACGCATAATCTCAATCTTCACAAAATCACCGCAGCCCAGCTCCCTGGCAAGGCGGGCTATCCTCACTGCCTCATCTGCATTCCTTGCCCCGGAAGTATTTGGGAGCAGGGTAACATGCTCCGGGATATACTTCAGGATATTCCCCTCATCCACAGTATTGGTACGGCGCACCGCCACCGTAATCATCTCCGCCCCTGCATCCCTGACCGCAGTCTCAATCAGCGGCAGGGAATACTTGCCAGAGCCAAGAATAAAGCGGGAATGAAACTCCCTGCCCCCTAAAACCAGTACATCATCATTATTTGCCATAATTCAGACCTTCCTCCACAACTACACAACTACATAATTACATAATCACAAAATTACATAACTTCATCAATACACCGATATTCCGGTGTTTCCACCATATTTTCAGTAACTTTCATATGAAATTCATAAAAATATTCTGATTTTTCACATAAAAATCATCACTTTAATATATGCTTAAACTATATTAACTGATTCCCCTGCCAAAAGCTGCAGGACAACCAAGGCTTCCTGGGCGGAGCAGATATTTACCCTGGCACCGTACAGGCCATCACCGGCATCTGCAGCCGAGCGGCCGTCACCGCACAGGTAAAAATTCTCCGACAGCCTGCGCACCCTCATGGCGTTGGCAGAAGCAAAGCCTGCCATGCCGGATGCTGCCACCAGATGGCAGCGGGGAAACTGCTCCCTGACACCGTTCACCAGCATAGCCTTGCAGGTGGCGTTATCAAAGGCTTCCACAATCACATCCACATCTGCCAGAAGGCTGGCAAGGTTATCCTCCGTAATCCTGACTGTATGCACATCCAGCTCTGCATAAGGAGTAATACGCCGCAGGTTATCCGCCAGGGCTTCTGCCTTGTACCTGCCCAGCTGCTCCATAAAGTACCACTGGCGGTTCAGATTGGTAGCCTCCAGCCTGTCAAAATCTATCAGCCTGAGATAGCCCACCCCCGCCCTGGTAAGAAGCTCCGCCACACGGCTGCCAAGCCCCCCAAGGCCGCAGATTGCCACACGCCCCCGGCTGAATTTTTCCTGCCTTGCCGCCCCATGACGCTCTATCAGGGCCGACAGCCATGCTTCTTTGGAAATATACTTATCGGACCCGGCAACCAAATCTGCCATGTCAGCCACCTCCCACAAAGGAAACAATCTCCAGCCTGTCCTCTGCCGTGAGGATTACGCTATCATACTGCCTCTTTGGCACTATCTCGCCGTTTCGCTCCACAGCTACATTAGAAAGATCAATCCCCTTTTCCTGCAATACCTGTGCCACTGACTTTCCTTCTGCGGCTTCCTGCACACCATTAATAATCACTGCGCATCCCTCCATTTCTCGCTTCTGCCCCTCATATCGGACACCCGTAAAAGCTTCAAAAAGCTTTTTAAAAACAAAAAGAGAAGCTGCCTGAAATGGCGGCTCCTCATAAAATCGTAATTTCCAGATTGCACCCGGTGCTAGCGTCCCTACGTTGGCATTATCCAAATCAGGTATCAGGTCGACGGGCATACCGTCCTCTCAGCCTGTGTGATGCCCTTTGGCACATCTGCAAGCTCCCTGGCTCCTATTAAGTTCACAGACACTATTATAATGCAGCAGAGGGCTAAATTCAAGGAAATTCAGCTAAATTCAATACAAATTCCCATAGGGAAAAAATATCAGACCTATAAACAAGAAAAGGCAGTCAAAAAGCCTGCCAAAAAAGGAGGAACAAAAATGAATAAGAAAATGTTTTGCTTTCAATGTGAACAGACAGCGGCAGGGAGTGCCTGCACCGGCAAAGCAGGCGTCTGCGGCAAAAAAGCTGACACCGCTGCCCTGCAGGACCAGCTGACCAGCCAGCTGATTGACCTGGCAATATCCGCCCGGGGCAATGAACGCTACCTGACACCTGCCATTGACAAGATGGTACTGGAATGTCTCTTTGCCACAGTTACCAACGTAAATTTCGATGACCATGTCCTCACCCAGCTGATTGGCAGGGTAGAAAGGGAAAAGGCACGTTTCAACGACAAGCACTCCTGCCAGCATGACGGCTGCCAAAGCAGCACCAATTACGATATCAGCCAGCTCTGGAACAGCAATGAGGACATACGCTCCCTGAAATCCCTTATCCTGTTCGGTATTCGCGGCATGTCAGCCTATGCCTACCACGCAAATGTGCTGGGCTATCATGATGAGGAAGTAGCCAGATTCTTTTATAAAGCACTGTGCGCCATAGGCAGCCAGGATGCCGAAATGGACACCCTGCTGCCTGTAGTTCTGGAAACAGGTGCCATCAACCTCCGATGCATGGAGCTTCTTGACAAAGCCAACACCGAGACCTTTGGCACCCCTGAGCCACGCCAAGTCAGCCTGACCGTGGAAAAGGGCCCTTTCATCGTGATTTCCGGCCACGACCTCTACGACCTGAAGGAACTTCTGGAGCAGACCGATGGCACAGGCATTAATATCTACACACATGGAGAAATGCTGCCTGCCCACAGCTATCCGGGCATAAATAAATATCCTCACCTAAAGGGCAATTTCGGCACGGCATGGCAGAACCAGCAGACGGAGTTTGCCGATATTCCTGCCCCTGTCCTCTTTACCACCAACTGCCTGATGCCGCCCAAGCCATCCTACATAGACAGGGTATTTTCCACCGAGGTAGTGGCATATCCGGGGGTAACCCACATCGGGGAAAAACGCAACTTCACCCCTGTCATCCAGAAGGCATTATCCCTGGGGGGATATGCCAAGGATATGCATTTTACAGGCATCAATGGCGGTAAAAGCGTCATGACCGGCTTCGGGCACTGCACGGTGCTTTCCGCAGCAGATACCGTCATAGCAGCCATTAAGGAAGGAATTATACGCCATATCTTTCTGGTAGGCGGCTGCGACGGTGCAAAGCCCGGGCGCAACTACTACACGGAATTCGTGCAGAAGGCACCTGAGGACAGCCTCATACTGACTCTTGCCTGCGGCAAATACCGCTTCAATGACCTTAACCTGGGCACTATCGGCGGGCTGCCGAGACTGCTGGACATGGGACAGTGCAACGATGCCTACAGTGCCATAAAGGTTGCCCAGGCACTGGCAGATGCCTTCCAGTGCAGCATCAACGACCTGCCCCTTACCCTTGTGCTTTCCTGGTATGAGCAAAAAGCAGTCTGCATCCTGCTGACACTTCTGCACTTAGGGATAAAGAATATATGGCTGGGACCTACCCTGCCAGCCTTCCTATCCCCAAATGTCCTGGATTTTCTGGTGGAAAAATACAATATCACGCCTGTTTCCACCCCGGAAAATGACCTGACAAAAATGCTATCACACTAAATGGCTGTAGATAAAGCCCTCCCTGACACCTGAATCACTATAGGTAATCTTTTCACAGCCAAACTTCTTCACCAGCACATCGGCAATCACCATGCCCGGAATGATAGTGTTGATGCGGTCAGGCACCTGCTTCATCAAAAGCACCGCATCCTCGTGTCCGATTTCCTCCAAGCTGCTGAAATGACTGATTATTTCCTGCAACCTGGCAGCCTCTATGGAAAGATTCTTTCTTTCCTGGTTGTACATGGCGTTGTAGAGGGCGCAGGTGCCCTTGAAGGTACCACCTATGCCCACCAGCCCACGGCAGCTAATATTGCCAAACTCAGAAGCCGTGGCAAGGATACGGGCAGCCTTTTCCCTCATGAGCCCCACCTCAAAGCCATTGGGCAGGACCGAGCTGGCGTATTTGGTGCGAAAATCCAATGACCCCATGGGCAGGCTCACCTTGCTGATGATTTTCCCCTCCCGGAAAGCCACCAGCTCCGTGCTGGCTCCCCCTATATCTGCCAGCACCCCATCCTTTTCCGCAATATTCCTGGTGGCGCCGATAAAGTCATACTCCGCTTCCTTATCCCCTGAAATAATTTCTATATCAATGCCGGTGCGCCGGATAATTTCCTCCACCGCCTCCCTGCTGTTCCTGCAATTCCTGAGTGCTGCCGTGGTAAAAGCAGTCACCTGGCTGATATGGAAAATTTCCAGGAAGCTTCTGAACTCAAAAAGCACCTCGCAGACCTTGTCTATGCCTGCCTTAGTCATCACGTTGTTGTCAAGGTAGGCAGCCAGGCCAACCAGGTGCTTTTTTTTCATCAAAAAATCTATTTTTTCCCCGGCAATATCGTAGATTGCCATCCTGACGGTGTTGGAGCCAATATCAATAATCCCATGTATCATAAGCCAAAGCCTCCTAAAATGCTGCTAAAAATACTATGCTCCTATACTATTCGCCAAAAATGCCGATATTCCTGCAAAAAATAAAATAAAAAAAGATAAAAACACTTGCACAAAGGTAAAAGTTATGGTAACATAGTTTTGGGTGAAACGTTGTGGGGACGACGTTTGTTGTACATACTCTGTGGTGGAGTTTTGTACAGGTGGCAGATGAGGTTGATGCAGAAGGAGCGACGATCGGTTGTCGCTCCTTTTGTATTTTTTAAATTTTTCAGTTCATTTTTACAATGGATTATGCTACAATAAAGACAGTAAATAGTGAAACGTGCAAATTATTATGTTAGGACGGTTGATACCCATGTCAAATAAAATTTTTGCTTTGGTCGGTCCGTATGCTTCCGGTAAGTCCTCACTGATTACGCGTTTGATGGACCTGGGCGTTCATTATATTCCCGTATACAGCACCAGCGATGCCATGCGCCTAAAAAAGGACAAGCGCATGGTTAATTTTGTAAGCAAGTCAGCCTTTGAGCAGGCAGACTGGATTGTGAAGGTGGCATACAAGGGAGATTATTACGGCATCAAGAAGAAGGATATGCTGGAGTCCATAACCCACAACAAGGTGAACATCACAGTGCTGGACCAGAATGGTGTAAAGCAGCTGGCGAAGCTGATGAACGGCAAGCTTACCACCATCTACCTCATGACTGACTATGTGTGCCTGGTGGACAGAATGTTGCGCCTGGGGCACAACAATGCCGACATGAAATATCACCTTGAATATGCAGAATCCAATAACGAGTTCAATTTCTGGAAGTCTGCTGATTTCATCATCAAGAATACCAAGGACATCGACACTGCCTTCAACCAGCTGATGGCAATCATGGGGCTGTCCGTCAATGCCCCTAAGGAAGTTATTGCCAAGCTCAATCAGACTATCTGATAGCTGCATCAGCAGGCAGAGAAAAACAAGAACATCCTCAAATTAGTGCTATGCCAGGCATAGCACTAATTTTTTTGCAAAAAAAAATACTCCCTGCCGTTCTGGCAGGGAGAAATACAGCACTACTACATATCCTTATTTAATCATTAACTACTTAATCATCCATCATTTCAGCAATGCCACAAGCTGGCCAATGCTTACCTGCCCATGGCAATGGCCTGCTGGCGCAGCCTTGCGATGCGCTCCGACGTAGGCGGATGGGTGCTGAACAGGTTAATAAAGGTCTGCTTGGAGCCCTTCAACGGATTTACGATGCACAGATGAGCCGTAGAAGCAGTAGCCTGGCTCATCATCGGGCCGTTAAGGGAGAAATACTCGATTTTCTCCAAAGCGTTGGCCAGGGCATTAGGGTTGCCGCAGATTTCACCGCCGGCCTTATCAGCCTCATACTCACGGGAACGGGAAATAGCCATCTGGATAAGGGCTGCTGCAATCGGCGCAATCACAATAGTCACAATCAGGCCGATAAAGCCGCCATTCTCATCATCATCGGAACGTCCGCCGAAGATAGCCGCCCACTGGGCAATATTGGCAATCATGGAAATGATACCTGCCATAGCCGCAGCCACGCAGGAAATCAGGGTGTCACGATGCTTCACATGGGAAAGCTCATGAGCCAGCACACCGGCAATCTCATCGTAGTTAAGTGCCTGCATCAGGCCTGTAGTCACTGCCACAGCCGCATGAGACGGATTTCTGCCGGTAGCAAAGGCATTTGGCACACCGCTGTTGATGATGCATACCTTTGGCATAGGCAGCTCCGCATTGGCAGCCAGATTGGCCACCAGATTGTACAGCTCCGGCGCATCATCTGCCGTCACCTCACGGGCACCGTAGGTCTTTAGTACAATCGTATCACTAAACCAGTAGGTACCGAAATTCATTGCCAAGGAAAACAGCAGCATTATCATCGCACCGCTGCGCCCGGCAAAAGCACCGCCCACAGCTATCAGGATACCCATCAGCAGGGCCATTAAAACCGTTGTTTTCAGCGTATTCATACTCATTTCTCCTTACAGAATACTACACTTCTCCTAAACTATCACATAGTCTACAGGATAAATCTGAAAAAAGTCTAAAAATCAAACTTTTTCTAGATGATAGCAGAATCAAGCATATTTGTCAATCACCAAACAAAAAAGGGGGCATAAGCCCCCTAAAAACATGTATATCATTTTAAATATCCAGATTGCGCACCAGCTTGGCATGCTCCTCGATAAACTGGCGGCGAGGCTCTACCTTGTCACCCATGAGAATGGTGAACAGCTCATCTGCTGCCTCCGCATCCTCCATGCTCACCTGCAGCATGGTACGGCCCTCCGGATTCATGGTAGTATCCCAGAGCTGCTCAGGGTTCATCTCACCCAGGCCCTTGTACCGCTGGATGACGGCATTATCCCTGCCCACCTCATCCAGCTTTGAGGTCAGCTCATCATCGCTATAGGTATACCAGCTCTTTTTGCCCTTCCTGATCTGATAGAGAGGCGGCTGGGCAATATACACATGGCCATGCTCGATAAGCGGCTTCATGTAGCGGTAGAAGAAGGTCAAAAGCAATGTCCTGATGTGGGCGCCATCCACATCGGCATCTGTCATGATGACAATCTTGTTGTAGCGGAGCTTGGACAAATCAAACTCGTCGCTGATACCGCTGCCGAAGGCAGTAATCATAGTACGGATTTCCGCGTTGGCATAAATGCGGTCAAGACGTGCCTTCTCCACATTCAAAATCTTGCCTCGGATTGGCAAAATAGCCTGGAAACGGCGGTCACGCCCCTGCTTGGCAGAGCCGCCAGCAGAGTCACCCTCCACTATGAAGATTTCGCAATGGGCAGGGTCCTTGACGGAGCAGTCAGCCAGCTTCCCCGGCAGGCTGCTGACCTCCAGGGCATTCTTGCGGCGGGTAAGCTCCCTTGCCTTCCGGGCTGCTTCCCTGGCACGGGCAGCCATCACTGCCTTGTCGAGAATCTTCTTGGTAATATCAGGATGCTCCTCAAAATACTCATTCAGCCCCTCGGACACGATGGAGTCCACAATGCCCCGCACCTCGGAGTTGCCCAGCTTGGTCTTGGTCTGCCCCTCGAACTGAGGCTCACGGATTTTCAGGCTGATGACACTGGTAATCCCCTCCCGGATGTCCTCGCCGCTGAGGTTGGACTGGTTGCCCTTGATGATGTTGTTCTTCTTGGCATAGTCATTGGCCGCCCTGGTCAGGGCAATCTTGAAGCCTGCCAGATGGGTGCCGCCTTCCTCGGTATTGATGTTGTTGACGAAGCTGTAGATGTTCTCCTGATAGCTGTCATTGTACTGAAGGGATATCTCCACCACGATATCATCCTTGGTGCCGTTGAAGTAAATCGGCTCAGGGTTGAGGACCTCCTTCTTCTTGTTCAGGTGCTGCACAAAGGAGCGGATGCCGCCATCAAAATGGAAGCTCTCATTCTTGCCGGAGCGTTCATCCATGAGATGGATGGTAATCTCCTTGTTCAAGAAGGACAGCTCACGGAGACGGTGCTTCAGTGTATCATAGCTGTACTCGGTAACGGAGAAAATCTCCTTGTCCGGCAGGAAATGCACCTTAGTACCTGTTTCCTCAGTCTCCCCGATCACCTTCATAGGTGAAACAGTGACACCGCGCTTAAAGGAGATGGCGTGAATTTTGCCGTCACGCTTTACCTCTACCTCCATGTACTCACTGAGGGCATTTACCACGGAAACGCCTACGCCATGGAGACCGCCGGAAACCTTGTAGCCATCGCCGCCAAACTTGCCCCCGGCATGGAGCACCGTCAGAACTACCTCCACAGCCGGCTTGCCGGTTTCATGCAGGTCAACAGGGATGCCGCGGCCATTATCGGTAACGGTGATGCTGTTATCCTGATGAATCACCACGTTGATATCCGTGCAGTAGCCTGCCAGCGCCTCATCTATGGAATTGTCCACTACCTCATAAACAAGATGATGCAATCCACGCTCAGATGTGCTGCCAATATACATGCCCGGACGCTTCCTGACTGCCTCCAGCCCTTCCAGAACCTGAATCTGCTCGGCACCGTATTCACCATCCACAGCAGAAACCTCAGCACCTACATCCTCAAGATTGATCTTAACGCCGGTAGTATCAGGCTCCTGGCTGATTTCCATTGCCTCCTCCGGCGCCATGCCGAAATCCAAAGAAGTCTGTTCCTCAGCTTCCTTATTTGCCAAATTCTCTATATTTTCCATAGACATTATCAGTCTTCCTCCACACTGTTAAATTCATATATGCCCTTTTTCATCCTGTCACTGCGCTTTTTCAGCGTCAGTGGTGAAATAGGGGATATGTAAAGCTCATCAGCAGTAACCACCAGGGACTTGGGCGTGCCGCCTTCGGTAATATCGCTTATCCGCCCCTGGCAGGCAGCAAGATATGCCTTGTTCTCACCCTCCTGGAAATACTTCCAGTCAATAATGGCCAGCAGCCTGTCACTTGCCACGGTCGTAGTGCCGCCGATAAATACAGGTATCACTTGCCTGCCCCCTTTGAGGGAGCTTCCCTGCCCTCCGCCTTTTGCTTCGGCACATAGCGCACATCACGGCGCAGGCGGCTCATGGTCTTTTTAACTACCTCATCGCTAAGCTGCTCAGGAGGCAATGAACGATAAAGCATGACCAGCGTCTTGGCCTCGATGCTTTCCACATCGCCATAATCCACCCTGCTGGCAAGCCGCTGCAGCAAAATCAGCCGCTGGGACTGAAATTCCTGCTGGCTGCAGGAAATCTCCTGCAAAATATCCCCGAACTTCGCCCAGGGCATATCCAGCAAAAGCTGCTGGATTTTAGCCGCCTTTTCTTCCTTGATGCGCCTTTTGCAGCTATAGCAGTATTCCTCATCCGGTGGGCAGATGCTGCCGCATCCCTCACTGGCACAGGGGTGCCAGTAGCTTTTCTGTCGGTAGCGGAGCATCCTGTGCACGTTGCATCCCAGCCGTACTGCTGCACCGCGCATAGCTTCATCCTCTATGCTGCTGCAACTTTCACGGATAGCAGCCAGCTCCTCATCAGACAGCTGGATTTTTTTCAGCTGCTTGCCCAGATGCCTGCTTTCATCCTCCCGGTACAGAGTATTCTCCTGAGGAATATACCAGCCTGGCTGGCTGGTAAAAATCAGCTCCTGCACCAGCTCCTCGCCAAAATAACTGTTTATTTTGCGCTTTATATCATACTCCATATACTTGAGCTGTTCCGCCCAGGCCGGATGGGTGGTGCGGATAAACAGCTTCTTGAACTCAAGCTTCACCGCCCTGGCGTGGGAGGCAATATCCCTGCCCACCAGCTCCTGCCAGCGGTATACCACCAAATGCTGCTTGAACTCCTTGCCGATTTTCATTGTTTTGAGGGACTGGACAAAAATATCCCCTACGCTTTCCAGCTTGCCGTTTCTCTCAGCCGTCTGCTTCGCCATAGCCTGCACCTGCAACACTTCCTGCTGCCACGCGGAAATACCTTCCCACGCTCTGCATGTCAAAATACGCCTCATCAGTGGCAGTAATCAAGGTCTGTATGCCTTCCCTGCCAATAAAGGACAAAAGCTGCTGCCTTCTCCCAGCATCCAGCTCGCTCATCACATCATCCAGTAAAAGTATCGGATACTCTCCCGTCTCGGAGCGGATAAATTCCAGCTCTGAAAGCTTCATAGCCAGTACCCCTGTCCTCTGCTGTCCCTGGGAGCCGAAGCTCCTGAGATTGATGCCATTGACAGAGATTATAATATCATCCCGGTGGGGGCCAATGCCTGTCACACCGCGATATACGTCTTCCTCACCTGAACGAGTCAGCATTTCATTATACCATATTTTTA
>JAEDOE010000333.1 GCA_016302095.1 Anaerovibrio sp.
ATGTGGGCCTGACGGACAAAAGGACCTGGCTGCAATATGCCAAGCCCAAGGATTTTTTGGTGGTGACGGATGCCAAATACGTTTTGCGCCTGGGCAAAAATGAGCTTTTGTACCAGCAGGGCGCTCGCATAAATCTGGTCAAGGAGGAGCCTGCCCTGTACACGGTGGAGGTGCCGCTGCGCCAGCCCAATGGCAATTTGAGCAAGACCCGTTTGCAGGTGCCCAAGGCCTCCAAGGCTGTGCATAAGGGTTATCTGCCCTATACGACCAATAATATTGTGTCCTCCGCCTTTAAATTTTATGGCATGCCCTATGGCTGGGGCGGCCTTAAGGATAGTGTGGATTGCTCCGCTCTGGTGCTGAACGCTTATCGCACGGTGGGTATTTACCTGCCCCGCAACACTGATGAGCAGGCCAACACGGCTGGCATCCGTAATCTTTTGGAGGGCTTGGATAATGCCCAAAGGCTATCCGTGATTAGGGACCTGCAGCCCGGCGCCTGCCTGTATATGGATGGGCATGTGGTCATGTATATTGGTCAGATTAATGGGGCACCCTATAGCATCCATGCCCTGGGCTCCCATTATGTGAAGGGTGTGCGGCAGCGGGAGATGCAGGTGGTGGTCAGCGATTTGACACTGCAGCGCAGCAGCGGCAACAGCTTTTTGGCAGATTTACAAACGGCAGTAGAATTTAAATAAGACATAAGTGAGGTATGCATTATGCTCAATGGATTGGAGATTAAGGCTGGGGCTTTGGCCTCAGTGGATTTTAAGAAAATAGATGGCTTGTGCTTGTTCCTGTGCAAGGAGTGCTTGGCAGCATTGCCCAAGCTGGACCTGCCGGAGCAGCTGGTGACGGCGCTGACGGCTTACGCCCAGCGCCATGAGGACATGTTCGCAGTGGGCACCATTAGTGAATTGGTGCTTCCTCAGGATAAAGGCCTTGTGACGGTGGTTGTGGCCGGCTGTGGCGAGGGCTCGGAGTGCAAGCCCGTGGCCTTTCGCAAGGCGGCCGGGGCGGCGGCGAGAGCACTGCGTCAGGCCAAGGTAACGGAGGCAGTGGTGACGGGGCCCATTTTGACCAACCCCAAGCGAGGCGCTTATTTGGAGGCCATGGTGGAGGGGTTGTACCTGGGTGCATACACCTTCACTGAATTCAAGAGTGACGCCAAGCAGCTGCCAAAGTGTGCTGTGACATTGTGCTCTGCTATCCCCGAGGCGGAGGCGCTGGTGGCTAAGGCTACAGTGAGCGCGGAGGCCGTGTGCTTTACTCGGGATTTAGTCAATAGACCGGGCAATGTGGTGAACCCCCAGGTGATGGCGGCGGAGGCTCTGAAGCTGGCGGAAGCTCTGCCCCTAGAGGTGGAGGTTTTGGACGAAGAGCAAATGGCGGCCCGGGGCATGGGCGCTATTCTGGCCGTGGGTCAGGGCAGTGCTAATCCGCCCCGGATGATTACCTTAAAGTATCATGGAGCAGGTGATGTTCCCTATGTGGCCTATGTGGGTAAGGGCATTACCTTTGATAGCGGTGGCATTTCCATCAAGCCCGATGATGGCATGGGGGAAATGAAGGACGATATGAGTGGCGCTGGCGCTGTGCTGGGCGCTATGAAGGCCATTGCTAAGCTGGGACTCAAGTGCAATGTTTTGGGAATTTTGGCCTGCGCGGAAAATATGCCCGGTGGTCGGGCCCAACGTCCCGGTGATATTGTGCGGGCGGCCAACGGCAAGACCATCGAGGTTATTTCCACCGATGCGGAGGGACGCATGGTGTTGGCGGACGCAGTGGATTATGCCTGCAGGCTGGGAGCCAAGCAGGTTATCGATATTGCTACCTTGACCGGGGCGGTGATTATTGCCTTGGGCAAGGAGACCAGCGGCATTGTGGCTAATGATGATGCTTTAGTGGAGCAAATTAAAAAGGCCGGCAAGTTTGCCGGGGAAAATTACTGGCAGCTGCCCAGTCTGCCGGAATGCAAGGAGGCCATTAAGAGTGATGTGGCCGATTTGCTCAATAGCGCCGGACGCCCCGGTGGCTGCATTACCGGTGGCCTGTTCATCGGCGAATTTGTGGCCAAGGATACGAGCTGGGCTCACCTGGATATTGGTGGCACCTCCACCGCCACGAAGGATAGTGGGCACAAGGTGAAGGGCGGCACGGGCTTTGGCACGCTGACGCTGATTAAATTGGCAG
>JAEDOE010000334.1 GCA_016302095.1 Anaerovibrio sp.
CATGAGCATGAGGAAGCTGACGGCATGATTCACGATGATGCCCGCATTGAGTATTTTGCTAACCACATTGCGGAGATGAAGAAGGCGGTAGAGCTGGATGGTGTAACCTTGATTGGCTATTGCCCATGGGGACCTATTGACCTGGTATCTGCCGGTACTGGCGAGATGGAAAAGCGTTATGGCTTTATCTATGTGGACAAGAACAACAAGGGCGAGGGCACCCTGGACAGGAAGCCGAAGAAGTCCTATTACTGGTACAAGAGGGTAATTGAGACCAACGGCGAGAATTTGTCCAAGGAGATTGATGTGCCGGTGTAAGGTATAGATAATATTTTCTAACTGAAAGAGCACAGGCTTCACGAAGAACGTGTCGTGAAGCCTGTGCTCTTTGCTAATTGTACATGATATGATATGGTTCTTAATGCTCTTTGAACCATGCCTTCATGGTGTCAAAGATTTTCACCAGCTGTTCTTCTTCAATGATATATGGCACCATGGAGTACATATAGCTGAGGAACGGACGGGAGAATACCCCGCGCTCATAGGCAAACTGCTGGTAGCCCCTGAGGGTGTCAGGATTTTTGACCTCAATGCAGGCACAGCCGCCCATGATGCGGACTTCCTGAATCCTTTCATCGGCAAAACCGGCAAGTTCCCGCCGGGAGATGGCATCAATGCGCTTGATTTTTGCCATGTAATCCTCACGCTCAAAGATTTCGATGCCCTTGAGGGCTACGGCACAGGCCAGGGCGTTGCCCATGAAGGTAGGGCCGTGCATGAGGGCCTTGCGGTCATCATCGCTGTAGAAAGCATCGTAGACCTTGTGATTGGCAACGGTTGCCGCGTGTCCGATATAGCCTCCTGTCAATGCCTTGCCCAGCACAAGGATATCAGGCAGCACCAGGTCGGCTACAAAGCGGTTGCCGGTGCGCCCGAAGCCTGTTGCCACCTCGTCAAATATCAGCAGCACATCGTACTGGCTGCACAGCTCCCGTGCCCTCTGCAGGAAAGAAACATCATACATCTGCATTCCCCCAGCCCCCTGCAAAAGAGGCTCCACAATGAAGCTGTTCAGCTGGTCATGGTACCTGGCAAAGGCCTCCTCCAGGGCAGGGATGGTGGTAGGGATATGGATGCAGCCAGCCTTCTGGTCAACGCCGTCCTTCTGCTCAAAGGCAAAGTGGTAATCTTCGTCATCGCCCACTTCCATAGCCTTGAAGGTATCACCGTGGTAGGCACGGTTCAAGGCCAGCACCAGAGGGCGTTTGTTGCCCTTGTTCACATGGTATTGAAGTGCCATCTTCAGGGAAACCTCTACAGCTACGCTGCCGGAGTCAGAAAAGAAGCAGTAATCAAGGTCTCCCGGCAGAAATTCCTGCAATCTGGCAGAGAGCTGCTGCACCGGCTCATGGGTAAGCCCCCCCAGCATCACATGGCAGAACTTGTCAGCCTGCTCCTTGATGGCTGCTGTCAGCTCCGGGTGCTTGTAGCCGTGAATCATGCACCACCAGGAGCTGACGGAGTCAATGAGCTTCTGATCCTTTGTGTAGAGATAGACACCCTCCGCATCCTCAATCTTGTAGGGCTCCTTCATGTTTTTCATCTGCTGGTATGGATACCAAATCATTTAATTCACCTCATCATAAAGATTTTTCAGTACATCAATATCTATGTGCAGGTCATTATCCCCCGGGGAGACCTTGGCCAATGTCGGCAGCCCTGTCATGTATTCGCACATGCGGATGTTGTCATCCTCCATGATATTGCCCGGATGATAGTTATTGAAGATAATGCCCTTTATCGGCAAATGGCGTGCTTTCATGTACTCCGCGGTCAGCACCACGCTGTTGATGGTGCCCAGGCCTGCATCGGCAATCAGCAGGCTGCTTAGGTTCAGTTCCTTGATAACATCCTCCAGCTGGATTTTGGCCTCGTCAAAGCAGATAGGGCAGAGGATGCCGCCGCTTCCCTCCATGGTGATGAAGTCATATTCCCCTGCAAGCTTCTGGAAGCCCTCCTTCACCACAGGCATTTCCACCGGGTTACCCTCAATTCTGGAGGCCAGGTGAGGAGAATAGGCATTTTCATAGATGTAGGGGCACATGGCCTCCAAAGGCTGGGCAATGCCTGATGTATTCTTGACAAAAAGGGCATCCCCGGGAATGAGGCTGCCGTCAGGGCGGCGGTC
>JAEDOE010000020.1 GCA_016302095.1 Anaerovibrio sp.
CCTTCATTTCCTCCAGCTGATTCTGCAAATCCCTGATTTCCTCGTCCTTGCCGGACTCGTCAGAAGCTGCCGCCCCCGGCTGATTATCAGCCGCAGATGCTTCCGGCTGCACCTCTGCCTCATCCCTTGCAGGCTCAGTCTCCGCAGCCGTCCGTACCTGTTCAGCAGTTACAGGCTCCACAGGTGCAGTTACCACCGGCGGCATCGGCTCTGGTTCCGGCTCTGTAGCCACAGCTGCCGCTATGTTCACCTCAACCGGACCATTTGCCGCCTCCTGAGCCTGATTGACGCTGGCAAGCACCTCTCCGAAGGTCTGGCTGGAAGTATTCTGCGCCATGGCATGGCTGATAGCCTCCATGGTGCCTGCCGTCTGATACTGATTGACAGCCGACCTGGGCGTAAAATTCGCCAGCGTTGCCGAAATAGGTGAAACATCTGCCTCCGGCACGCCATAGGACTGCTGCCTTTCAGCCTCCCTGGCGGCAGCCCTGCTGCTCCTGGCCTCTGCCGCCGCCTGCAGCACCGCCTCATTGGCAGGCACCACAGGTGCAGGCTTGGAAGCCTCATCCTCCACGGCGGCAATCACCTCTACCACTTCCTTGCTGTGAAAGCCCAGGATGCCGCCCTTTTTCGTCTTGCTCGTATGAAGTATTACAGCATCCACACCCAGCTCAGCCTTGACATTGGCCATAGCCTCCTTCAATGTAGGTGCCTTAAAGCTCTTGATAAGCATTTACAGCTTCACCACCCCAATAATCTGAATCTCTACAGACTGGTCTATCTCTGCATGTGACAGGACAATAATGCCTGGCACAGAACGCTCAACTAACTTCCTGAAATACAATCTCACTGTCGGGCTGGTCAGGGCAATCGGCTGATAGCCCATGTCCGTCAGCTTCTGCAGCTCCTTGCCCAGGGAATTCAGCAGCTTCTGCATGGTATCAGGATCCATGCTCACATAGGAGCCCCGCTCCGTGCGCTGGACAGCCCCGGCAATCCTGTTCTCAATGGCAGGGTCCAGCGTGATACAGGTCAGCTGGTTATTCTGCACATACTGCTGGGTAATCTGCCTTGCCATGGCATGGCGCACATACTCCGTCAGTATCTCAGTATCCTTGGTGGCCTGTGCATAGTCTGCCAGCACCTCCAGGATGGTAGCCATATCCCTGATGGAGATGCGCTCCCTCAGGAGATTTGCCAGCACCTTCTGTATATCGCCCACGCCCAAAAGGTCCGGAATAACCTCGTCCACCAGGGACTGGTTGGTCTTCTTGGCGTTGTCGATGAGGTTCTGGGTTTCCTGACGGCCCAGGATTTCATCTGCATGAGCCTTGATAACCTCCGTAAGATGGGTGGCAAGCACGGATACCGCATCTACCACCGTATAGCCGTTCAGCTCCGCCTGCTCACGGGATGCCTCAGGAATCCACAGGGCAGGCAGCCCGAAGGCTGGCTCTATGGTCTCGATGCCCTGAATCTCCTCAAAAACAGTACCTGAATTCATGGCCAGGAAGTGATCCAGCAAAAGCTCCCCCTTGGCAATCTCTACGCCCTTCAGCTTGATAATATAAGCATTTGGCTTAATCTGAATGTTATCCCTGATACGGATGGTAGGCACCACCAAACCAAGCTCCAAGGCACACTGGCGGCGAATCATCACAATGCGGTCCAGCAGGTCTCCCCCCTGTCCCGTATCCACCAGCGGAATGAGGCTGTAGCCGATTTCCAGCTCCATAGGGTCCACCTGCAGCAAAGAAACGATATTCTCCGGCTTGGTGGCCTCGCTCTTGGTCTTCTCTTTCTTCTCCACCACGGCGGTTTCCTCCACCTTCTTGTCACTAGCCGCAATCTGCCTGCCGATAATGCCGCAGGCAATAGCCAGCACCATAAAAGGCAGCCCCGGCAGCCCCGGCACACAGGCCATGGCAGTCAGCACACCGCAGACGATGTAGAATACCCGCGGCTTCGCCCCCAGCTGATGAATAAGGTCATAGCCAAGGTTGCTCTCGGAAGCCGCACGGGTAACGATGATACCGGTAGCCGTGGAAATCAAAAGTGCCGGAATCTGGTTTACCAGTCCCTCACCTACCGTCAGCAGGGTATAATTCTGCAGCGCCTGCTCCACAGTCATATTGCGCTGCACCATGCCGATGACGAAGCCGCCGATAATGTTGATAAAGATAATGATGATAGCCGCGATGGCATCACCCTTGACGAACTTGCTGGCACCATCCATGGCACCGTAGAAGTCAGCCTCACGCTGAATCTTCTTTCTGCGCTCGCTGGCCTCCGCATCGGTGATGGCCCCCTGATTCAAATCCGCATCAATGGCCATCTGCTTGCCAGGCATAGCATCCAGGGTGAAGCGTGCCGATACCTCTGCCACGCGCTCCGCGCCCTTGGTAATAACCATGAACTGGATGATAATCAAGATAACGAAAATGATAAAGCCTACTACGGCATTACCGCCCACAACGAAGTTGCCGAAGGAACTGATGAGCTCCCCTGCATAGCCCTCCAGCAAAATAAGCCTGGTAGAGGAAACATTCAGCGCCAGCCGGAACAGGGTAGTGATCAGCAAAAGGGACGGGAACACGGACAAATCCAGTGCCTCCACATTGTAAATGGCACTCATGACAACCACCAGCGCCAGGGTAATGTTCATGCACAGCAGCAAATCCAGCAGCAGGGTAGGCAGCGGAATAATCATCATAACGACGATTGTTACGATGCCCACCGCAATCATTACGTCACTATATTTCTTTACAAAGCCCACCTTCTCGGCGGCCATAACCGATGCAGCCATAATCTATCTCCTGCTCTCTATCTTACGCAAAACGCCGTCTATGGCGATGCTTGAGTTTGTATACATAAGCCAGAACCTCGGCAACCGCCTTGAACAGCTCCTGAGGGATGCTGCCTCCCACATCCACAGCTGCGTACAGCGCCCTTGCCAGGGGCTTGTTTTCCACGATAGGCACGCTGTTTTCCCGTGCCAGCTCCTTGATTTTCTGAGCCACAGCATCCTGCCCCTTGGCAAGCACCACCGGGGCAGGCATACCTGCCTCATACTTCAGTGCCACCGCAAAGTGGGTAGGGTTGGTGATGATAACATCCGCCTTGGGCACTTCCTTCATCATTCTGGCCATAGCCATCTGACGCTGCTTCTGACGGATCTTTCCCTTGATCTGGGGATCACCTTCCTGCTGCTTGAATTCTTCCTTGACCTCCTGCTTGCTCATCTTCAAATCCTGGGTATTCTGCCATTTCTGATAGATCAGGTCAAGGATGGCCATCACCATGAACAGCCCGATAATCTTGAAGACCAGGTTAAAGACCACCTGGGAAACCTGGGACACGCCGGCAAACAGATCCACAAAGATCAGCTTGGGCATCTGCCACAGCTCCTCAGACAGGTTCATGTACACCAAAGAGCCGATAATGGCAATCTTGATTAAGGACTTGGCCAGCTCCACCAGGGAACGCTTGGAAAAAATCCTGCCAAAGCCGCTGATAGGGTTCAGCCTGCCGGGGTTGAAGCTCAGCTTCTCCGTAGAAAAGTGAAAACCCACCTGGGCCACGTTCATGGCAAGGCCAATCACCATGATGAACAGCATCAGGGGAATAGAAGTCTTTGCCAGCAAGATCACGATGCCGATAAAGAGCTGCATAATGGACTCCTCATTCACATCGAAATTCAGGTTGCCAAAGATGTGGACCGAGTAGTTCATGACCTCCTCCACGGCATCGCTGCCCAGCATCTTCAGCACAAAGAAGCCTGCCAGCATGACAAAAGCCGCATTGATTTCCTGGCTCCTGCCCACCTGGCCCTTCTTCAGGGCGTCCGCCCGGCGCTTGGCCGTCGGCTCCTCGGTCTTTTCACCGGCAAAAAGCTGCAGGTCAAAGGCAAAATCCACTTTGCCAGCCCCTGCCATCTCCCGGCACGCATCTTTTTTATTGTAATGCTCTAAGGGCAATGGAAATATTTCCATACATCTCATTGAACAACACATCCAAAAACATCACATAGAAGGGCATGATAATCCCCACGGTAAACAGGCCGATGACAATCTGCATGGGAATGCCCACCACGAAGATATTCATCTGGGGCATGGTCCTGGCCAGCACGCCCAGGGAAACATTGGTCAAAAGAATGGCAAAGGTCAATGGCATGGCAATCTTCATGCCTGTCAAAAATACCCCTGCCGTAAAATCCACCATCAGGTTGGCCAGGCTGCTGACATCGGCATTCATCCCCAGCACCGGCACGGAATCAAAGCTCCCCACCAGGGCACTCAGCAGCACGTGATGGCCGTTAGTCACCACAAAGATAATCAAGGTAAGATAATACAAAAAGCTGCCGATCAGGGGATTCTGCTGATTGGAGGTAGGGTCCATCTCGTTCACTACGGCAAACCCCGCCTGCATATCCATAATCTTGCCTGCCATGTTCACCGCCATCAGGGCAGTATATGCCACAAAGCCGATCAGCCAGCCGATAAAGAGCTCCGATATTACCGCCAGGGTATAGCCGAAGATAGAGGCAGGCGCCTCTATGGCCATCTTCTGGTCCAGCACCGGAAACAGCACCAGGCTGATGACAAAGGCAATCCCGGCACGAAAGTACACAGGGATATTCTGGCCGCCCCAGAAGGGAGCGATGATGAACAGGCCGCTTACCCGCGTCATTACCAGCAAGAACAGTGCCGCATGATTCTGCAGCAAATCATAAAAATCCACCCTGCCACCTCGTACGATAAAATAAAGACAAACCCTCTACCAGCTCATGCAAGCTTCTCTGCCGTCTCAGCCAATATAATAAGGCAGATTGACCAGCACATTGGTCACATATTCCACCATCAGCCTCAGCATCCATGGCCCGAAAATCAGGATTGCCACGAATACTGCCACAATCTTCGGTATAAAAGCCAGCGTCTGCTCCTGAATGGAGGTAGTGGCCTGAAAAACGCTGACCGCCAGGCCCACCAAAAGCCCCAGCCCCAGCATGGGCGCCGAAATCAAAAGCACCATCCTGAGAGCTTCCTGGGCCATCTGTATAACCAAATCACCCGACATAATCCTTCACCTCTGTCACTTGAAGCTGACAATCAACGACTTAATCAAAAGATGCCATCCGTCTACCATGACAAAAAGCAATATCTTGAAGGGCAAGGAAATCATTACCGGCGGCAGCATCATCATACCCATGGACATAAGGGTACTTGCTACAATCATATCGATAACGATAAATGGCACATAAATCATAAAGCCAATCTGAAAGGCTGTCTTCAGCTCGCTGATCATGTAGGCAGGAATCAGGGTAAAGGTGGAAACCTCCTCTGGTCCATTGGGCCTGGGACCGTCTGCCAGATTGACAAACAGTGCCAGATCCGCTTCCCTGGTCTGCCTGAACATGAATTCCCGGATGGGCTCTATCGTATTCTCGATTGCCTGCTCCTGGGTAATCTGCCCTGCCAGATACGGCTGCAGCCCGTTATCATTTGCCTGGCTCCAATAGGGAGCCATGATATAAAAGGTCAGGAACAGGGACAAGCCAATAATCACCATATTTGGCGGTGCAGTCTGGGTAGATAATGCATTGCGTAAAAAACCAAGCACCACAACAATTCTGATAAAAGCAGTAGTCATTATCAGAATAGAGGGTGCTATGGACAAAATCGTCAGGACAGCCATCAGCTGCAGCGTCACCGCCACATCCTGCGGATTGTCCGCCGTCCCGACATCAATATTCACATTTGGAATCAGCGGTGCAGCCGAAGCTGCATGAGCCACCGCAAAAACGCCTAAAAGACCTATTATGCAAGGGCACAAAAGCCTCTGTACTCTGGTCACTATCTCCACAACTCCTTATCCCCTGCGATTCAGCCCTTCCCGAAACAAGGACGGCACCCTCTTGGTCAGCTCCTCCAGGGAGGACAGCTGGCTGGCAAATGCCCCCATATCCACAGGCTGTGCTACAGCCTGACGGCGCAGCCTGTCTATCTCATCAGCATCCTCTATCTCAGCCAGCAGGCTGACCTGATGCTCTGTTACGCCCAGCAGCACCACCTTGCCGCCAATCTCCACTACGCAGACGGACTTGTTTGGTCCCAGTGCCAGATGCTCCAATATCCTGCCGCCATTGGCAGCTGCCTGATGCTGGAAGCGCCCGCTTAAAAATCTGGACGCAAAATATGCCATGACAACCACAAAGGCAAAAACAGCCAGCAAGCTGATTAAATATGCCAATGTTGACCACCATGACATTTGAGAAGGTTTTGGATCAGTATTTTCATAACCGGCAAGATAACCGCCACCTGAGCCGGCTGCATCAGCAGCGGCTGCCAGAGCATCCGGCATAGCCACTGCTGAAAACACCAACATTAAAATACATAGGACAGATGCCATGGAGCAAAAACGACTCCAGTTCTTCATCAGCCGACTGCTTTTCTAACAGCTTCCAGTACGCGGTCTGGCTGGAAAGGCTTTACGATGAAGTCCCTGGCACCCGCCTGGATAGCCTCAATAACCATTGCCTGCTGGCCCATAGCGGAGCACATTACGATCTTCGCATTAGGATCAACCTTCTTGATTTCCTTTACGGCACTGATGCCGTCCATCTCAGGCATGGTGATATCCATGGTAGTCAGGTCAGGCTTCAGCTCCTGGTACTTCTCCAGAGCCTTCATGCCATTCTCAGCCTCACCAACAACCTCATATCCGTTCTTGGTCAGGATGTCCTTAACCATCATTCTCATGAATGCTGCATCATCAACGACCAATACTCTTACTGCCATTTGTCATCTCTCCTCGTCAGTAGTATTCAGTGTATCACAAGTTAAATTCAGATTATAATCATTTCCATTATACTTGAAACTCAATAAATTCTCAAGTATAAGTTTTTAGACAAAAATCCCAAAAGCGATTACAATGCCTGCACACGCTCCAGAGGGCTTACAATCTCCGTAATCCTCACGCCGAAATTCTCATCAATTACTACAACCTCGCCCTTGGCGGTCAGCTGCCCGTTGACATGAATATCCACCGGCTCGCCTGCCAGCTTGTCCAGCTCGATGATGGAGCCCGTAGAGAATTCCAGAATCTCCCGGATGGACTTCTTGGTGCGTCCCAGCTCTACGGTTACCTGCAGCGGCACATCCTTGATCAGGCTGATATTGGCTGCATTTACCTCCACCGGCTCGTTGGTCAGCGGTGCGAACTGCGCTGCCTGTACCGGCATGGACGGAGCCACCACATTGGTCTGGGCATAGCCCGGAGCAGCATATACAGGCTGTGCCATCGGCGGCGCTGCATACATCGGCTGCTGTGGCGGAGCTGCATACTGTGGCTGTGGCGGTGGCGGTGCCTGCGGGGCAGGTGCCGGGGCAGGGGCTGCTGCAGGAGCAGGTGCCGGTGCTGCAGCCGGTGCAGGTGCAGGTTCCGGGGCAGGGGCTGCCACAGGCTCCGGCTCCGGTTCAGGCTGTGCGCCGCCTCCCATCAGGAATGACACCATTTCCTTTGCCACATCCAGCGGCAAAATCTGCATGATCTCACTATCAATGAGACCTTCCACTTCCATGCGGAAGCTGATCTTGGCCACCGGATCATCGTTCTGTACCAGCTCGGTAACCTTGTCCTCCGCCCCCAGGTCAATAAGATTTACCTTTGGCGGAGAAATATCAATCTTCTTGTTGAACATGGTGGACAAGGATGTTGCCACCGTGCCCATCATCTGATTCATGGCCTCGCCCACGGCACTCATGTGAATATCATTGAGATCCTCCTGCGGGTTCAAGCCATCGCCACCCATCATCAGGTCTGCGATAATGCAGGCATCAGATGCCTGAATAGCCAGAATATTATTACCGTTGATGCCGATTACATAGCCAACCTCAACAATCAGGTATGGCATCGGATACTGATTCTGAATAGTAGACATCGTATCCAGGCTAACATCAGGGGTAGTAATATTTACCTTATGTCCTAAAAGCACTGACAGAGTTGTAGCAGCACTGCCCATTGAGATATTGCCTATCTCACCCAGAGCATCTTTTTCCATGTCAGACAGCAAATCGCCTGGCAATGCGGAAGAAGCAGCTGGTTCTCCAGCTGGTGCCGGATCGGCAGCAGGCGTAGACACACCGCCATTCAGCAGCGCATCAATCTCCTCTTGCGTCAATTCAGCCATTAGTACCTTCATCTCCTTCCGAAATTACTCTGGTAATCTGTACTGCCTTTTTCTTGCCAGCGGTACCAGGACGGCAATAAAACTTTTCTATATTGCCGATTATACATTTTAATTCATCATCAACTTTGGTATCCATCTGCAGGACATCCCCATAGCTGAGGGACAGAAATTCCTGCACTGTTATATCAAAGGATCCCATCTGGACTATGACAGGCACCGAGGTCCTGCTGATCTTCCTGCGGATAAACTCCTCGTGCTCAGGATGTGCCTCCTTGGTCATGGAAGACGCTACCCAGAAGGTAGTTGTCAGCTTGGACATGATCGGCTCCAGCACCAGATACGGGATACATATATTCATCAGCCCCTCTACAGGGCCAATACGCATTTGCAACGTGATAATAACTACCATATCACTTGGCGGCACAATCTGTGCGAACTGCGGATTTGATTCCATGGCCTCTATCTTCGGGGTAAACTGGGCTACATTTGCCCAGGCCTCCTTCAGATGGCTCATGGCCTTGTCAAAAACCCTGCGGATTACCGCTTCCTCTATCTCGGTCAGCACCCTGGACTTGACGGTGTTTTCACCCTGACCGCCAAATACCCTGTCAATGATGGCAAAGCAGATGCCGGTGTCAAATTCCATGATGATGTTGCCCTTGAGGGGCGGTACTGCCAATATGCCAATCACGCTTGGATTGGAAATGGACTGAACAAATTCCTGATAAGTCAGCTGCTCTACGGAGGCTACCTCTACGCTTACCAGTGCACGCAGATAGGTGGACAGGTAGGTGTTGAATAGCCGCGCAAAGTTGTCATGCAGCATGTTAAGGGTTCTGATCTGGTCCTTGGAAAATTTATCCGGTCTTTTGAAGTCGTAGGTCTTGACCTTTTTCTGCTCTTCTTCTGCCTTCATTTCATCGGCGTTTACATCGCCTGTGGCAAAGGCCGCCAGCAGCTTATCTATCTCAGACTGGGATAATACATCATCTGCCAAGCTTCATCCCCCTTTCATTAGTCTTGTTTCTCATAACAATTTCCCATAATAATTTCCCATATTATTTACTGCTTTTTTTACTGCAGCATGAAGCTTGTTATGTAAATATCATATACAGAGCCTTCGCCTAAGGCTTTGTTCAGCTCTGCTTTCAGCTTTGCCTTCAAATCATCCTGGCGGGCTGCATCCAGCTCCTCAATCTTGACTGTGCGGACAATCTGCAGGGCGGTGTCCATGATCTTGGTTTCGGCAACCGGCGTCAGCTTGCCCTCTGCCACGTTGTCTTCCCGGTCAGGATTCAGCTCTACTACCAGGCCCACCTTGAGGAAACGGTTGGACTTGATGCCTCCTACATTGACGATAATCCCTTCCTTAGGATCCCCCAGCTTTACAAAGACGCCAGGCTCATGATTCCTGGTTTCCACAGCCGTAGAAGGACCTGTTGACATAACCTGGGTGGTGATAAAGTATGATATACCACCTGCTAATATAAGACCTACCAGTATCAGCACTACAACGATTACTATTGGAAACTTCTTCCCTTTTTCCGCTGGAGCTGCTTCTTCAGTCTTTTCTTCATCAGCCATTGCGTTCCACTCCTTTTTTTATACTCTATAACATTAATCCTCGTAAGTGCTTACAGGATTAAATTATATTCTCAGTAAATATCATCTATCCTACAGATATTATCTACCCTACAGATATTATTTTACCAATATTCTGCTAAATTACAACCTTTATACGAAAATCTTACCATAAAAAGGGTATTTTGCACTAGTAGTTTTTCAGTTATTTTACATTTTTGTAAGTTTTCAGACAATTACAGACGGCAATTTGCTATAATTTGCTACATTTTGCTGTTTTGTGCAAACTACCCTTTACATACTTACATACTAAAATACTTGCATACTTGCAATCTTCACAGCTAACATTATTTATACAAGGCACGCTTATACATCATCACCTTGCGTACAATATCCTCCATACGCTCCTGGACAATCAGCTTCTTGCCGTTGGTCAGGGTGATGACCGTATCAGGAGTTTCTTCCATTGTTTCTATAATTTCGGCATTGAGGATGAATTCTCCTTTTTTTCCGTCGGAATTAAATTTGGTGAGCTTAATCATTATGTGTTCCTCCTCTTTGCAATGATTTTCTAATAAATTTTCACTGGCAATAATGCGGTTGGTGGCGGCAGTGCCATCGCAGGCACGCTCGCGCTACTATCCGCGCCTAGCGGATGCTAAGCTCTCGC
>JAEDOE010000335.1 GCA_016302095.1 Anaerovibrio sp.
TAAAACAGGAATAGATTTATATTTTATCTTCTTCCACCGTGTGCCATGAGGTATCGCTTTTTCCAGCCTATAATCAGACAAAACCCTAGCTTGCTCGTCCATATAGCTCAATCCCTTCCCTGGCTACATTTTCATAAAACAACGTATTGCGCATCCTATCGTATTCAGACACACTTTTCATTATCAAGGAAATTACCTCATCATATTGTAAGCTAATATCGTTGGTATGTTTCCATATTAACTTTTTCAAATCATATATATCCTCAGATGGTTCATCCACAACAACTAAAATATCTATATCTGACTCAGCCGTGCCATCACCACGCGCCTGAGAACCAAACAAAATTATCTTTTCTACTTTATCCGAAACAAGCAATACAGATTTAACCACAGCGGCAGTAATAATTTTTAATTTGGCCGCAGTACACATACTCTCACCCCACTTTGGACAAAAAACACTCTAGCCATGATACGATTATACCATAACCAGAGTGCAAAGAACATATATTTACCAAATATTTTAGATATTATACATATTGTTAATAATACATATATTCTAGGTAATATGCAACGTGAAACCGTTAACAACCATCAATATATCACACCCCTGAAATCACTTCAAGGTAATCAGCTCATACTCCCTTGTTCCCATGCCAATCTTCTCCGCATGCTCCAAGGTTTCCTTCCAATGCACGTTTGGATTGCTGTCCATGAAGTGGTCATGGTGATGGTGCCAGTCAGGCTTGGCCAGGTTGTCACCCAGCTGGGAGTTCTTAATAGGCTCCGCCTTCTGGCACAGGTCAACGCATGCCTGGTCGAGGGCAACCGCATCAAAGGAAGCTGCCATGCCGATATTCGGTAGGATAGCGGCATCATTTTCCCCATGGCAGTCACAGTTCGGGGAAATATCCATCATCATGTTGATGTGGAAGCACGGCCTGTCCTGCACTACTGCCTGAGCGTACTCCGCCATCTTCTTATCCAGCAAATCCCCGGCATCCCACTGCTCGTTGCGGATGGCATCAAAGCCGCAGGCACCGATGCAGCGGCCGCAGCCCTTGCAGATATCCTTGTCAATCACAGCCTTATTGTCCACATAAGTGATGGCATCAGAACCGCACTCCTTGGCACAGCGGCGGCAGCCACGGCATTTCTCGGCATTGACTACCACCTTGCCGGAGGAATGCTGCTCCATCTTGCCAGCACGGCTGCCGCAGCCCATGCCGATATTCTTGATGGCACCGCCGAAGCCGGTCATCTCATGGCCCTTGAAATGGGCCAGGCTGATGAAAATATCCGCATCCATGACAGCGCGGCCAATCTTGGCAGTCTTGCAGATTTCGCCGTTCTTTACCGGCACCTCAATATCATCGGTGCCCTTCAGGCCATCGCCGATAATAATCTGGCAGCCAGTGGAAATGCTGTTAAAACCGTTGATATTGGCACATTCAATATGCTCCAGGGCATTCTTGCGGCTGCCCGGATACAACGTGTTGCAGTCCGTCAGGAACGGCAGCCCCCCCTGCTCCTTCACCAGGTCTGCAATAGCCTTGGCATAGTTAGGGCGCAAAAATGACAGGTTGCCCAGCTCCCCAAAGTGCATCTTGATGGCAACAAACTTCTTGTCAAAGTCAATATCCTTAATCCCGGCAGCAATGCACAGCCTCTGCAGCTTGGCAGTCCAGCTGGTGCCCACCGGCGTCCTGAAATCCGTAAAATAAACCTTTGCCTTTTTCATGAAAATCCCTCCAAAAATACACACGAGCTACTTTATATTATCACTCAAAAAGTGCCACAGGTCAAGAAAAAAGGCACAAGCTCCATAGCTCATGCCCAAAAACAATATAACAAAACACAATATAACTTTATACTTATTTCTTCGCCTTGAGATACGCATCAATAGCGGCAGCAGCCTTCTTACCAGCTCCCATAGCCAGGATAACTGTAGCCGCGCCGGTTACGATATCGCCGCCGGCAAAAACGCCTTCCTTGGTGGTGGCGCAGGTTTCCTCGTCAGCGATAATATTGCCACGCTTATTGGTATCCATGCCCGGCGTAGTGGAAGCCACGATAGGGTTCGGGCCGTTGCCGATAGCCATGATGACAGTATCCACAGCCAGCTCAAACTCAGATCCTTCTACTGCCACAGGGCGGCGGCGGCCGGAAGCATCAGGCTCACCC
>JAEDOE010000021.1 GCA_016302095.1 Anaerovibrio sp.
TGGTGTGACATGGCAAAATCCTGAAACAAAAAGTGAAGTTAAGAATCTTGGATGGGAGCGTACCCAGGGCAAGCTGCAGCTTACCGGCGGCATTACCTATAAAAAAGATAAGTGGACATCGTCACTTTCCGGCTCATATCTGTGCAGCCGTGTAATGAATCCTTCCACTGCTCCTGCCTATGCTACCAAGCCGTATTTCCTGACTTCCTGGCGTACCAGCTACGCTCCTGACAAGAATACCGAGGTGGCGCTTTCTGTAGATAACATTTTGGATCGCAAGGATAATTTGAGCCATAGCTCGTCCTATTATTATTCTGCGCCGGTGAATTATCTGCTGAGTTTCAGTTACAAGTTCTAATATAATTTCTAGATATCTCCTAATTGTATGAGGCACCTGTATGTCAATGCACTAGTGGCAGCAGGTGCTTTATTTTAGCATTATTTATTTATCTTTATTGTTGTGCTTTGATAGATATTGGTAGTATAATATAGGCAGAGGGGGCAGGCAACATTGTCCGGGCAGTTGATTCATAATTCATAGGAAATATAAAAAAATAATATCGTAAGATATATCAAATTAATTGACAACAATAAAATTTAGCTGTACAATATAATTAATTTAATAGAGTAAGGACAGGTGTCTGTATATCAGACTTAATAGAGAATCCGGTATAAGCCGGAACGGTCCCGCCACTGTAAGGCAGAGGGCGGCACATTTATGTCACTGGGGCAGCACATCGCGGCGTAAAGGCGTGATGGCTCTGGGAAGGCGTGCCAACCGATGAAGCCGAGTCAGGAGAACTGCCTGTTCAATCGTCACCGTTAGCGGCTGCATCCACAGCAGGGGAGTTTTGGATGCATCTGCTTGTACCTGCGAGCGATGGGTAGGGGATGGAGCTATGAAACGACAGCTTTTGCTTTGGGCGTGAAATCGGTCTTCTACCAGCTTTGGGGTTGCTGCGGCTTTGCCGCGGCGTCCCCGGGGCTGGTTTTGTTTTTTTAGGCAGCCGGTTTCCGTTGCCTTTCTGGCGTTGGCTATAGAACAGGCATTGAGTGCCGCTATAGCCTTTGTCATGGCATATGAGCCTGTGGCAGGTTGCCGCATGCTATCGTAGCAAGTCCATCTGCATGCTCTGGCAGATGGATTTTTTAGTTGAAGGAGGTTGTTGTATGAGTGAGGAGAAGGACCTGGACCTTCAGGCGATTTTGAAAAGGGCGGAGCAGGAAAGCGTTTTTCCTGATGTGCCTTTGGATGAATTTGCCCCGCCCGGCTATGATGAATGGAAGGAAGCCTGTATAGCTCTTTTGAAGGGTGCGCCCTTTGAAAAGAAGATGTATACGGACACCTACGAGGGGATTACCTTTTCGCCTATGTATTTCCGCAGGGATACGGAGGAAATACTGCCGAAAAATTCCTTCCCCGGCATGGATGATTTTTTGCGTGGTGCTACGCCAAACGGCTATATCAAGGCGCCTTGGGGGATTGCCCAGGCATGTGACCTGACCATGCCCCAGGAGAATAACCAGTTGCTCCGCCACGAGCAGGACAAGGGCTCTACTATCTACAATGTGCGCCTGGATGCTGCCACCCTTGACTGCCGGAGCAGTGACAAGGTAGAAAGGCCCGGTGACGGAGGCTGCAGCATCAGCACATTGGATGACATGAGCACTTTGCTTTCGGATTTGAAGCTCGACAAGTACCCCCTGTACATCTACGCAGGTGCTTCTGCCGTGCCTGTGCTGGCACTGACGGCAGCGGCTGTGCGGTCAGGGGGCGGCAGCCTGGGGAATTTAAAGGGCATTGTGGGCGCCAATCCTGTCGGTGAGCTGGCTGCCAGGGGCAGGAACAGCCAGTCCCTGGCCAAGCTGTACGATGAGGCCTATCTGGCGGCAAAGTGGGCGATTAAAAATGCGCCAGGCCTGAAGACCTTTATGGCTGGCAGCGATGTGTTCAGCCGGGGCGGCGCCAACGATGTGCAGGAAATCGCCTATACCCTGTCCATAGCGGCGGACTATATGCGTGCCATGCTGGAGAGGGGACTGACGGCGGACGAGGCTGCCGGGCAGATAATGTTCGGCTTCTCTATGGGCGCCAATTTCTTTATGCAGATTGCCAAGCTGAGGGCGGTGCGGCCTGTCTGGGCGCAGATTGCCGAGGCCTTTGGCTGCAGCAGCGAGGCCCAGCGGATACATATCCACGGCAAGCCGGCGCTGTTTTTCAAGACTAAGTATGACCCTTATGTGAATATGCTCCGCAATACCTCGGAGATGTTCTCCGGGGTGGTGGGAGGTATTGAGTCCTTCGAGAACGGCACCTTTGATGAGGCGGTGCGGAAGGGGGATGAATTTTCACGCCGTATTGCCAGGAACGTGCAGGTTATGCTGCAGGAGGAGTTCGGGCTGCTGCAGCCTATTGACCCGGCAGGTGGCTCCTGGGCGGTGGAAAGCCTGACCAAAGAGATTAAGGAAAAAATCTGGGCGGAGTTTCAGACTGTGGAAGGCATGGGCGGCATAGCAGCAGCCCTGCTGGAGGGATATCCTCAGGCGCAGGTGGGGGCAGTGCTTGCCAGCCGCTTCAAGAAGCTGGAATTCAGGCGTGACCGCATCGTAGGCAGCAACATGTACCCGAATATGACGGAAAAGCTGCTGGATGAGAGGCCGGAGGATTTTGAGGCTAACCGCAGGGCACGGAGCGAGGCCATCGCAGCCTACCAGTCAGATATGGACGAGGTGTTCAAGGCGGAAAAGCTGGCGGAGCTGGGCAAAATCAGCCAGGAAGGCGGCGATATTGTGCAGGCTGCCATTGAGGCTGCCAGGGCAGGTGCCGATATCGGCGAACTGAGGGCGGCCATTGATTGCAGCCGGTCTGCTGAGGCCGCGGCAAAGGAAGCGGTACAGGCGATTTTGCCCCACCGCTGGAGCGAGCGGTATGAGGAGCTGCGCATGACTACGGAGAAGTATCAGGCAGAGCATGATGACAACGTAAAGATTTTCCTGGCCAACATGGGGCCGATACCGCAGCACAAGGCAAGGGCGGACTTCACCACGGGCTTTTTGCAGGTGGGAGCCTTCCAGGTGCTGGGCAACAACGGCTTCCAGACTGTGGAGGAAGCTGCGGAGGCGGCAGGCAGGTCCGGGGCGGATGCGGTGGTTATCTGCTCTACGGATGCCACTTACCCGGAGATTGTGCCGGCGCTTGCGCCGAAGCTTCATGAGGCACTGCCGGAGGCAATGGTATTCCTGGCAGGTGCCGCGCCGAAGGAGCTGGCAGATACCTACAGGGAGGCAGGGATTGACGAGTATATCAATGTCCGTGCCAACTGCTACGCTATCCTGCAGCTTTTGCAAAAGAGGAAGGGGATGATTGAGTAATGGCTGCTTTTCCTGATTTTACCAATATGAAGTTGAAGGAAGCTCCGGCAGGCAGCGGGGCGGAGTGGCAGAGGCTGTTTGAGTCGGCTGCCGGTGCTGATTTTGCCGCCCTGACCGGCAAGACCATGGAGCATATTCCTATCAAGCCTATATATAACCACGATGAATACGATCACATGAACCATCTGGATTTTGCCAGCGGCATACCGCCCTGCCTGAGAGGTCCGTACTCCACCATGTATGTGTTCCGTCCCTGGACAGTAAGGCAGTATGCAGGCTTTTCCACGGCGGAGGAATCCAATGCCTTTTACCGCCGCAACCTGGCTGCCGGTCAGAAGGGCTTGTCCATCGCCTTTGACCTGCCTACCCACAGGGGCTATGACTCGGATAATCCCCGGGTGCTGGGCGATGTAGGCAAGGCAGGGGTTGCTATTGACTCCATCCTGGACATGCGCATCCTGTTCAGCGGCATACCTCTTGACCAGATGTCCGTATCCATGACCATGAACGGTGCGGTGCTGCCGATTCTGGCCTTTTACATCCTGTCCGGCGAGGAGCAGGGCGTGGATAAGAAGGTCATGGCAGGCACCATCCAGAACGATATCCTGAAGGAATTTATGGTGCGCAATACCTACATCTATCCGCCGGAAATGTCCATGCGCATCATCGGCGATATTTTCGAGTATACCACCAAGTACATGCCTAAGTTCAACAGCATTTCCATCTCCGGCTACCACATGCAGGAGGCCGGGGCTACGGCTGATATTGAGCTGGGCTACACCCTGGCCGACGGCTTGGAATACATCCGCACAGGTATCAAAGCGGGATTGCCTGTGGATGCTTTTGCCAAGCGATTGTCCTTCTTCTGGGCTATTGGCAAGAATTATTTTATGGAGGTGGCAAAGATGCGTGCCGCCCGGGTGCTGTGGGCGAAGATTGTCAAGTCCTTCGGTGCAAAGGACAGCAAGTCCATGGCACTGAGAACCCACTGCCAGACCTCCGGCTGGTCCCTGACGGCACAGGACCCTTTCAACAACGTATCAAGGACGCTGATGGAGGCAATGGGGGCAGCCTTGGGGCATACCCAGTCGCTGCATACCAATGCGCTGGATGAGGCCATTGCCCTGCCGACTGATTTCTCGGCACGGATTGCCAGAAATACCCAGCTGTACATTCAGGACGAGACCAGTGTCTGCAAGATTATTGACCCGTGGGGCGGCTCCTACTATGTGGAGGCTCTTACCAACGAGATTATCCGCCGTGCCTGGGCGCATATTCAGGAGGTGGAGGCCCTGGGCGGCATGGCAAAGGCCATTTCCAGCGGCCTGCCAAAGATGCGCATCGAGGAAGCGGCGGCACGACGCCAGGCGCAGATTGACTCCTGCAATGAGTCCATCATCGGCCTGAACAAGTATCGGCTGGAAAAGGAGGACCCATTGGAAATCCTTGCCATCGATAACACCGCTGTGCGGCAGGCGCAGATTGAGCGCCTGGAGAAGCTGCGCCGGGAGCGTAATGCTGATGATGTGCGCCGCTGCCTGGAGGGTGTTACCAAGGCGGCAGAGAGCCGTGAGAACGGCAACCTGCTGGAGGCTGCGGTGGATGCAGCTCGTGCCCATGCTTCCCTGGGGGAGATTTCTGATGCTGTTGAAAAGGTATCAGGCAGGTTCCAGGCGGTTATTCATACCATTTCCGGCGTGTACTCCTCGGAGTTTACTGACAAGACGGAGCTGGACAGAGCCCGTGAGATGGCTGATGAGTTTGAGGAGCTGACAGGCCGCCGTCCGCGTATTTTCGTGGCAAAGATGGGGCAGGACGGACACGACCGGGGACAGAAGGTTATCGCTTCATCCTTTGCGGATATGGGCTGGGATGTGGATGTAGGGCCTCTGTTCCAGACACCGGAGGAAACTGCTCAGGATGCGGTGGATAACGATGTTCACATGGTAGGCTTCAGCTCCCTGGCAGCCGGGCACAACACGCTCCTGCCGCAGCTGGTACAGGAGCTTGCCAAGCTGGGACGGGAGGACATTATGGTGTGCATAGGGGGAGTAATACCTGTGCAGGATTACGATTTCCTCTATGAGAGCGGTGCTGTGGCAATTTTTGCTCCGGGCACGAACATTCCGGAGGCAGGCATCAAGCTGCTCACTTTGCTGATTGAAAGGGCGAAGGAGGAGCTGGCAGAATAAGCTTTAGAAGGGATTAGAAGGAGCTAGAAGGAAGTGTGAGTTATGGCAAAATATACCACATCAAAACCCAGCTGGGTTCCGGAGGAAAAGGATGAGAAGTTTGCCTGTAGTGTCATGAGCGGTATAGAGGGAGTTAAGGATACAACTACGGGCAATATTAATCCTATGCTGGCCAGCGGCAAAATGAAACCGAAGCGGCGGCTTATCATGAGCGAGGATGAATATGTCGATGGTGTTCTGAAAGGCGACCGCATGGTATTATCAAGGGCTATAACTCTCATTGAAAGCAATAGCTCCAAGCATTTTGTCAAGGCACAGCGGGTATTGCAGCGGCTGCTGCCCCACACGGGGAAAGCCCTGCGTATAGGGATTACAGGTGTGCCGGGAGCTGGCAAGAGTACGATAATTGAGGCTTTTGGCAATATGCTGTGCGACAGGGGGCACAGGGTGGCGGTGCTGTCGGTAGACCCGACAAGCTCTGTCACCAGGGGCTCCATCCTGGGGGATAAAACCAGGATGGGAACCCTGTCAAGGCGGCAGGAAGCGTACATCAGGCCCTCACCTGCCGGGGGAACCCTGGGGGGTGTGGCGCGCAAGAGCCGTGAAACTATGCTCATGTGCGAGGCGGCAGGCTACGATGTGATTTTGATTGAAACTGTGGGCGTAGGCCAGTCGGAGACTACAGTGCGTTCTATGGTGGACTTTTTTATGCTAGTGGTGCTGACAGGGGCCGGTGATGATTTGCAGGGCATCAAGAAGGGGATTATGGAGCTGGCAGACGCCATCGTCATCAACAAGGCAGATGGGGACAATCTGCTGAAGGCCAAGGTGGCAAGGGGGGAATATGAGCGGATGATAGAATATATTCGCCCGGCTACCGAGGGCTGGCAGACTCATGCCTATACCTGCTCTGCCTATACCAAGGATGGTATTCCTGAGCTGTGGGAAGTGATCAGGGCGTTCAGGAATATGACGGAAAACAGCGGTGTTTTCCAGAAGCGGCGCAAGAAGCAGCTTTTGGAGTGGATGCACAGCATGATAGATGAACATTTGCATAGTTTGTTTTTTGAGGATCCGGTGATTACCGGCAGGATGCCGGAGGTGAGGGAAGCCGTGTTGCAGGGCGTGATTTCCCCTACCCAGGCAGTGAAGGAGCTGGTCAACATGTTTGATGTGGACAGGGCTGCCAGGCGGCAGGTGGATTTGTTTCACCCGGAAAGCGAAACAAGAACTTGAAACTACATCCCGGCATAGTATTTTGGGAAAATGTGTTGCATATAATATAAATTTATGCTAAAATAATACACAGAAATACAGAGACAGTCTTTGGGGCAGGGTGTGATTCCCTACCGGCGGTATAGCCCGCGAGCCTGAGGCAGTGAATGGGGCGGCAGCTTCGGTTGCCGTGCATGAGCTGGGGAGGGCAGGATTCGGTGAGATTCCGGAGCCGACAGTATAGTCTGGATGAGAAAAGACGTGTTGTGTGCATCTTTTTGTGTGTTTACGATGGCTGTTGAGGATTTTTCTTCGGCAGCCATTTTTTGCGTTTTTAGAGGACTTCACTCTGTACTTCAAATATTTTGTATCAGACAAAAATCAGAGGTGATAGGATGCAAAAGAATTTGGAAGGAAGGCTTGCCGGAGGTGAGGAAGCTGCTGCAGCAGGGCAGTTTCAGGATTTCGACGAGCAGATGATGGCGCGTGCCATCAGCCTGGCAAGAAACGGCCTGGGGCGCACATCTCCCAATCCCTTGGTGGGAGCCGTGATTGTCAGGGATGGCAGGATTGTGGCAGAGGGCTGGCACAGAAAAGCCGGTACACCTCATGCGGAAATCCATGCCCTGAACATGGCTGGCGAGCTGGCACGGGGGGCTACGGTGTACGTTTCCCTTGAGCCCTGCGCCCACTATGGCAGGACTGGCCCCTGTGCCAGGGCATTGGTAGAGGCAGGTGTCAGCCGTGTGGTAGTAGCTATGACGGATCCCAATCCCAAGGTGGCTGGCAAGGGCATAGCTATCTTGCAGGAAGCCGGTATTGAGGTGACGACAGGTGTGCTGGAGCAGGAAGCCAGGCAGCTGAACGAGGTGTTCCTGAAATGGATGACCACAGGGCTGCCCTTTGTGGCACTGAAAACCGCCATGACGCTGGATGGCAAGATTGCCACGGCTGCCGGTCAGTCCCAGTGGATTACCAATGAGGCATCACGCTATGAGACTCACAGGCTGAGAGATATTTATGATGGTATTCTGGTGGGCATCAATACGGCACTGGCGGACAATCCTTCCCTGACAACCAGGCTGAAGGAGTACCAGGGCAGGAATCCTGTGCGGATTGTGGTGGACAGCCGGGCAAGGCTGCCCCTGACAGCGAAGCTGGTGACAGATGGAGCGGCTCGTACCATTGTAGCAGTGACGGAACAGGCACCTGCGGAGCGGGTGGAGGCACTGCGGTCAGCAGGGGTGGAAATCATCGTGGCTGGCAGTAGCAATCATGTGGACATGCAGAGCCTGATGGAGCAGCTGGGAGCCATGAAGATATCCTCCGTGCTGGTGGAGGGCGGCGGTAGCGTGAATTTTTCCCTTTTGCAGGCAGGTCTGGTGGACAGGGTGTATGCCTTTATCGCACCGAAGCTGGTAGGAGGCAGGGATGCCCTTACCCCGGTGGAGGGAGAGGGCTTTCAGGAGCTTGACCGTGCCGTAGAACTGGAAAATATTCAGCTGAGGCAGCTGGGCTCTGATGTGCTTTTGACAGGAATTGTGAAAAGAAATACGGAAAAATAAAAAAATTTTCCTGTATCATGCAGGAAAAATCCAGAGGCGTATCGTATATATAACGATGTGAGTCTGAGTTAAAAGGTGAAGGACATGTTTACAGGAATTATTGAAGAAGTGGGCAGGGTAAAGGCAATCGGCAGCGGCGTGCTGCAGGTGTCTGCCAGCAGGGTGCTGGAGGATGTGCAGCTGGGTGACAGCATTGCGGTGAACGGCATCTGCCTGACGGTAACGGAGTTTAACAGCAGCAGCTTCCGGGCTGATGTGATGCCGGAGACCGTAAAGCGCACCTCTTTGGCTGAGCTGAAAATTGGTAGCCCCGTCAATCTGGAACGGGCACTGACACTTTCCAGCCGCCTGGGCGGTCATATTGTCAGCGGCCATATTGATGGCGTAGGCAGGATTGTTTCCATGAAGGATGACAAGAATGCCGTGCTGATGAAGATAGCGGCAGATGCTGATATTCTGCATTACATTGTGGAAAAGGGCTCTGTGGCACTGGATGGCATCAGCCTGACAGTGGCAGAGGTGACGGACAGGGATTTTACGGTGTCCCTGATTCCCCATACCCGTCAGGTGACAAACCTGGGCAGCAAGGGGGAAGGCTCCCTGATTAACATCGAGAACGATGTGGTGGGGAAGTATGTGGAAAAAATGCTGCAGCCAAGGCTGGCTTCCCAAGGGAAAGGGCAGCAGGCGGCTGGCGGCATTACCATGGATTTGCTGCTAAAGAGCGGATTTTGATTGACTAATATCACTGCTTTGCTGATTGGAAATTAGTTTATTTTGATTTGGTTATGACTTTTGATGATTATAAGGAGCGGTTATAATGGCAGATTTTGCAACAGTAGAAGAAGCAATTGAGGAAATTCGTAATGGCAATATGATTGTGGTGGTGGACGATGAGGATCGCGAGAACGAGGGCGATTTGATTGTGGCAGCTGACAAATGCACCCCGGAGCATATTAATTTTATGGCTACTCATGCCAAGGGACTGATTTGCACCCCGGTGGAGGGCTTTATTCTGGACAGGCTGAAGATTGGTCAGATGGTTGTAAACAACACTGATAACCATGAGACTGCCTTTACTGTATCTGTGGATGCTACCAGCACCACTACCGGCATTTCCGCTTTTGAGCGTTGCCAGACGGTGAAGGAGATGATTGACCCGAATTCCAAGCCGGAGGATTTCCGCCGTCCGGGGCATGTTTTTCCGCTGCGCTCCGTGCCGGGGGGCGTACTGCGCCGGGCAGGCCATACCGAGACTACTACTGACCTGGCAAAGCTGGCAGGGTTGACTCCGGCTGGCTTCTGCTGTGAGATTATGGATGATGACGGACACATGATGCGTACGCCGCGGCTGATTGAGTTCTCCAAGAAGCACGGCTTGAAGCTGATTACGGTGCAGTCCTTGATTGAGTACAGGAAGCGTACCGAGTGCTTCGTGGAGAAGATTGCTGAGGCAGAGCTGCCTAGCAAGTACGGCCATTTCCGTATTCATGCCTACGAGAGCAAGCTGGACGGCAAGTGCCATCTGGCTATTATGAAGGGCGAGGTAAAGGGTAAGGAGGATGTGCTGGTGCGCGTTCATTCCGAGTGCCTGACCGGGGATGCCCTTGGCTCCCTGCGCTGCGACTGCGGTGACCAGCTGGCTCTTGCCTTGAAGCGCATCGAGGCTGAGGGAACCGGCGTGGTTCTGTACATGCGACAGGAAGGACGCGGCATCGGCCTGGGCAACAAGATGCGTGCTTATGAGCTGCAGGACCAGGGCAAGGATACTGTGGAGGCCAATGTGCTGCTGGGCTTTGCGCCGGATGAGCGTGACTATGGCATCGGTGCCCAGATTTTGGCGGATTTGGGGCTGACCACTATCAGATTGATGACCAATAACCCTGCTAAGAGGGCGGGACTTGAGGGATATGGTCTGAAGATTGTGGACAGGGTGCCTTTGGAAACGCCGCTTAATGAGTACAATGAAGGATATATGAAGGTTAAGAGAACCAAGATGGGACATATTTTGCACGAATAAGTAACATTACGTTACGCTGTTCACTTTGGGGGCGGGCGGCATGGCAGTGCCATCGC
>JAEDOE010000336.1 GCA_016302095.1 Anaerovibrio sp.
GTCCGGGTCGTGCCCGCCGGAAAAATTCAAATCAATATCGGGAACCTTGTCCCCGTGGAAGCCTAAGAATACGGCAAAGGGTATGTCATGCCCATCCCGGAGCATGGGCGTGCCACATTCAGGGCAGTCCTTGGGCTCCAGGTCGAAGCCTGAATCAACCTCATTGTTTAAAAAGAACTCGCTGTGACGACAGTTGGGACAGCGATAATGGGGCTTTAAGGCGTTAACCTCGGTAATATCCAGCATGGTCGCCACGAAGGAGGAGCCAACGCTGCCACGGGAGCCAACTAAATAGCCCCTATCCAAGGAATGCTTCACCAGCTTGTGGGCAATATAGTACAAAACGGAAAAGCCGTGGCCCACAATGGCATCCAGCTCCATCTTCAGCCTGTCCTCCACGACTTGCGGCAGCTTATCCCCGTACCAAGCATGAGCCTTAGCGTAGGAAAGGGTCTTTACGGCCTCCTCGGCGCCGGGAATGGCCGGAGAATAAAGCTGATCCCGATCCGGCACGGGCTTAATCTTATTCACCATATCCGCGATTTTATTGGTATTGGTGACCACAACCTCATAGGCTGCTTCCTCGCCTAAATAAGCGAATTCCTCCAGCATTTCCTCGGTGGTATGCAAATACAGGGGCGGCTGCATATCTGCATCCTTATAATTCTGGGCCGCCTGCAAAATAGTACGCAGTCTAGCATCCTCAGGATTGAGAAAATGCACGTCGCAGGTAGCGCAAACCAGCTTGCCCATGCGCTTACCCAGCTCATAAATTTTGCGATTATGCTCCTTTAAATCCTCTTGGGTACAGTAGCCTTCACGCACTAAAAACATATTATTGCCCGTGGGCTGAATCTCTAAATAATCATAAAAGCTAGCGATTTCCTCCAGCTCTGCCTCACTGGCGCCGCTGCGCACTGCCTGATACAGCTCCCCTGCCTCGCAGGCGGAGCCCACAATTATGCCCTCACGATATTCAGAAATAACACCACGGGGCAGCAGAGGACGCTTATTAAAATGACGCAAATGGCTTACGCTGACCATCCTATACAAATTGCGTAGGCCCACCTCGTTCTGGGCCAGTAGGATGATGTGATGGCTGCGAATCTTAGGCGCACGACTCTTTTTAATGGTGTCCGTGGGCTCCTGGTCCGTATCAGCTCCCTTGATTTCTCGGTCGCTGATAAGATAGCCCTCCATGCCGAAAATCAGCTTCAAATCGCTGCCCTCAGCAGCGTCATAGCAGAAGGGAAAGGCCTGGACCACGCCGTGGTCCGTAATGGCCAAGGCCTTGTGACCCCACTTTATGGCCTGCTTGACCAATTCATCCATAGGCGTCAGGCCGTCCATCTTGCTCATTTTCGTGTGACAGTGCAGCTCTACTCGCTTCTCCTTGGCATTGTCCGTGCGAGGCTTTTCCTCAACCTCCAGCTTCATGAGACCCGTAACCTGCATGGTGAACTCGTCCATCATAAATCGATCCCGGGCCACGTTGCCCTGTACTCGCAGCATAGTCCCTACCTTCAGCTTGCTCTTCAGCTCGTTCACTGTCTTGTGGGTATTGGCCAGCTCGTCCTTGTTCCCCTTGAAAAGAATTTTCAAGGTCATGCCGTTGGTCTCGTCGCAAATATTAAAGGTCAAGATTACAAAGCCCGTTCTCGTTTCGTGCTCCACGAAGCTTTGCAAGCCGCCATCCTTGTCCAAGGTTTTCACGAACTTACCCTCGATAACGACTCTGTCCTCGTCCTCCGTGATAGAGTCAATTTTACGCGCCTGCCCTTTGATGGGCCGGCCCCACAGGAGGCCGGTGTCCTTCTTTTGTCCATACAGAGCCTCATAGGCCTGCTGATAGGCCAGCTCATCCGGGGAAGGCTCTGCTATCTCCGGCGGCTCTGGCGGCAAGGGAGCCGCCTCGGCCTGCCCAACGCCCTCCTGCTGCTGGCAGGTGGGCATTTTCTGCTCGGTCTGCCCGATTTCCATATCCACTGGCTCCGGCGGCAGGGGCAGCTCCTCAGGCAAGGGCTCGCCTGTGCAGTCCGTTACCTCGACCTCAGGCTCCAGCTTGCCCAGGGGCAGGGAGCATTTGCTCCCGTCCCCGTCACAGATCATATCCACCTGCTGTAAAGAAAAGGCAGCGGCCAATTTTGCAGCCGCTGCCTGGATAATACCTTGAG
>JAEDOE010000337.1 GCA_016302095.1 Anaerovibrio sp.
TGGTGCCGTCAGCATCCATGCTGGTCAGCAAAATCTCTCCTGCCCCCAGCTCCGTAGCACGCTTTACCCACTCAATCACATCAATGCCGGTAGGAGTCCTGCCGCCGTTGACATAGACCTCCCACTTTTCCTCGCCGCAGCGGCGGGCATCCACGGCCAGCACAATGCACTGGCGGCCAAACTTCTCCGCTCCCTGGCGGATGATATCAGGATTTTTTACGGCAGCCGTATTGACAGAGGTCTTGTCCGCTCCTGCCTTCAGCATTTTCCGCATATCCTCAGTAGTGCGGATACCACCGCCAATAGTAAAGGGAATAAACACCTGGGAGGCACAGTCCCTTGCCACCTGCACGATGGTATCACGCTGCTCATTGGAAGCGGTAATATCAAGGAATACCAGCTCATCGCACCGCTCCAAATCATAGCGGTGCGCCAGCTCCACCGGGTCCCCGGCATCACGAAGGCCCACGAAATTCGTGCCCTTTACTACGCGCCCCCCCTTGACATCAAGGCAGGGAATAATACGCTTTGTGTACATATTTATGCCTCCCCGGTTTCTGCACTCTCCACCAGTGCAATAGCTTCCTGCAAATCAAGGCTGCCGGTGTAAATTGACTTGCCCACAATTACGCCCTCGATGCCGTCCTTCTCATAGGGCAGCAATGCCTCAATGTCATCAAGGGACTTTACGCCGCCGGACGCCACGATTTTTACACCGCTTTCCCTTGCCAGCCGTGCAGTTGCCTCCACATTGACACCGGACAGAGTGCCATCCCGGGAAATATCCGTGTAGATAATGGTCTTTACACCGGCCTTTGCCATCTCCTTGGCAAGGACAGTTACCTCCACATCGCCGGATACGCCCCAGCCGTCCACTGCTACGATGCCATCCTTGGCGTCAATCCCTACCACCACACGGTCACCGTACTTCTGGCAGGCTTCCTTCACCAGGGCAGGATTCTTGACAGCCACAGAGCCCAGAATAACCCGCTGCACCCCCAGGGAAAGCACCTCATCAATGTTCTCCATAGTGCGGATGCCGCCTCCCAGCTCCACAGGAATACTTACAGTATCCACGATTTTCTTGACCACATCCAGATTGACGGACTTGCCGGCAAGAGCACCGTCCAAGTCCACCAGGTGCAGGAATTTCCCTCCCTTGGCTTCCCATTTGGCAGCCATTTCCTCCGGCTTGTCGCTGAACACCGTCTCCTGGGCAAAATCACCCTTGAACAGGCGGACACACTTGCCGCCGCGAATATCTATCGCAGGAAAAATAACCATATTTCGCTCCTATCAGTAACCACTACATCTCAATAAAATTCTTCAGAACCTGCAGCCCCACGTCCCCGGATTTTTCAGGATGGAACTGGGTTGCCATCACGTTGTCCTTTGCCACAGCTGCCGTAAGCTGCTCACCGTACTCCGTTACCGCCGTAATCACGCTGCCGTCCTCCGGCACGCAGTGATAGCTGTGCACGAAGTAAAAATATGGGTGCTCCCCCAAATCCTTGAACAAAGGATGCTTTGGCTCTGAAAAATTCACGGAATTCCAGCCCATGTGAGGAACCTTGAGCCCCGGGGCATTGATGCGGCGCACCATGCCCTTGAACAGCCCCAGCCCCTTGGCACCAGGTGATTCCTCACTGCCCTCGAACAAAATCTGCTCGCCAATGCAGATGCCCAGAAGGGGTGTGCCATCTGCAATCTTTTTTCTGATAGCAGGAATCAGCCCGGTAGCCTCCAGATTGCTCATGCACTCGCCAAAATCGCCCACGCCCGGCAGCACCAGCTTGTCTGCCGCCAAAATCAGCTTTTCATCGCCTGTCACTACCACATCGTCTGCAAACTGCAGCAACGCCTTTTCCACGCTGAACAGGTTGCCTACACCATAATCTATAACTGCAATCATCTGCTGCCTCCTAACGCCTTACAGCATGCCCTTGGTAGAAGGGATTTCACCTGCCGTCTCAGGATTTATCTTCACGGCGGCATGCAGGGCACGGCCCAGTGCCTTGAAGATGGCCTCTACCTTATGATGGGAATTAGTGCCGTACATCACCTTTACATGCAGGGTAATGCCTGCATTGAAGGCAAAGGCCCGCAAAAATTCCTCCGTCAGCTCCGTATCATACTGGCCAATCATCGGTGCCATAGCACCGCCT
>JAEDOE010000338.1 GCA_016302095.1 Anaerovibrio sp.
CGGCTACTGCCATGGCGGTAGGTACGTCCCTGGGCGGCTGGAGCATCATCAAGACCGTGGGCGGCAAGATTTTCAAGCTGGAGCCTGTCAACGGCTTTGCAGCTGACCTGAATTCTTCCATCACCATCTTTACTGCTACTATGCTGCATCTGCCGGTCAGCACCACCCACGTGGTTTCCGGCTCTATCATGGGCGTAGGCGCGGCCAAGCGCATCCATGCGGTACGCTGGGGCGTGGCACAGCAGATGGTCATGGCCTGGGTGCTGACCATTCCGTGCACGGCGGCTATGGGGGCCCTTTCCTATGTAGCTGTCATGGCTGTGTTCGGGTAATAATCGGATAATATGATATATTGTAAAGAGATTGTCAATTTGGCAATCTCTTTTTTTGTCTAATTCCTTTGGGCATGTTATAATGTTAGTAGAATAATTTACGGAGGTGAGGGTATGTCATTTCAGAAAACCCTGGAGGCAAGTCAGGAATGGGCAAGGATACTGCATTGCTCCTATGTGACTGATTTGAATGAGATTGTGGAAAAAGGGGATATCGGGGAGCTGATCCGCGTATCGGAGGCACTGCATGAAAAGCGTATTGCCAATATTGCCGATGAGATCGCCAGAAAGATTGATACCAGGCGGCTGGTGCTGATTGCAGGGCCTAGCTCCTCCGGCAAAACCAGCTTCGCCCAGAGGCTCAGGGTGCAGCTTCGGGTGCTGGGGCTGGAGCCGGTGTCTATCTCGATGGATGATTATTTTTTGGACAGGGAGCATACGCCGAAAAAGCCTAACGGAGAGTATGACTTTGAATGTCTGGGGGCTATTGACCTGCGCCTCTTTAACGAGCATCTGCAAAAGCTTTTGGATGGGCAGAGGGTATATATCCCTAAGTTCAACTTCAAGAAGGGGGCCAGGGATGAAAAGCCATCGGCAGTTTTGGAGCTGCAGCCGAACCAGCCTGTCATTATTGAGGGTATTCATGGGCTGAATGAGCGAGTCAGCAGTGCCATTCCACGGGAGCAGAAATTCAAGATTTATGTCAGCTCCCTGACACCGTTGTACATGACGCCTGATGTGCGCCTGTCCACTACCCAGGCACGGCTTTTCCGTCGCATGGTGCGGGACTATCGTACCCGTGGCACTTCGGCGGCGGAAACCATCAGGCGATGGCCAAATGTTATTGAGGGGGAGCAGAAGAATATTTATCCTTTTCAGGATGAAGGGGATGCCACCTTCAATACGGCGCTTTTGTATGAGCTGGGTGTGCTGAAGAAGTATGCCATGTACCTGCTGTCGGAGATTCCGCCGGAGGACAGCGCTTATGGCAAGGCACAGGAGCTCCTTGCCTTCTGCCGCTACTTTAAGTCCATAGGGGATGAAAAGGACATACCAAATACATCTATCCTGCGGGAGTTTATTGGCGGCTCCTGCTTTGATGTGGGCTGACAGGCCAGATGGCTGCGGATGAATATGCGGATGAATAATGCAGTTTAATACTTGAAATTTTCAGTTTTGAGGCATATAATTGTCACTTGTATGATAATTATATGCCTTTTTCAGGCTGGAATGTGAGGTAATGATTTTGAATGAGATAGATATTAGTGATAAGGTCAAGCGGGTGATTAAGTTCGGGCTGCCGTCCCTGCTGGTGCTGTCCGTGGTGATATCAAGCATGATCTGGTATGCCCTGTACGGAACCGGTGACCTGGTGGTGAAGGATGCCAAGGTGTCCAGCAGCATGGTGGGAGCCAGGGTAAGAGTGGCAGGTACCGTGGCAGAGGTGCTGGTAAAGGACGGGGATACGGTCAAGGCAGGGGATGTGATTGCCCGCCTCAAGGTAAATGTCACCGAGGAACAGCTAAAGCAGCTGCAGCAGACGGTGGAGCTGTCCCAGAAAAATCTCGACCAGATAAAACAGGGGATAACGGTGCGTACCCCGCGGGTGGTTTCGGCACCTGCCGCTGGTGGTGCCTCGGCAGGGGAGGTGGAGCGTGCCAGGAGCCGCATGGAGCGCATGAACCAGCTCTATGAAATGGGGGCAGTCAGCGCGGTGAAGCGTGACGAGGCAGCTGCTGCCTACCAGGCTGCCCTTGCTGCCGGGAGCGGGGCAGCTTCCTATGACAGCAATGTTGTCTATGATACCACTGTGCAGGCTGCCAGCCCC
>JAEDOE010000339.1 GCA_016302095.1 Anaerovibrio sp.
TTATCCGTGAGGCGGTGGAGACATGTCCTGAGTATGCCAATGTGACAAAGCTGTGCGAGTCTCTGAATGTATCCGCCAGAGGATATTATGCGTACTTCAAAAGCCAATAAAACCAATTTAGAAATATTTTGTATACATAGCAAAAATAAAGAAAAAATATAGCCAAATCGTCTACAGTATGTTATAGTAGTAACTGTGAAAAACAGATATGCCTTAGAATTTTGCTTATGAGGTGATTGTATGTTTAAAGAATTAGCTTACTACGATGGAAAGATTGGTACCCCTGACGAGGTAATGATTCCATTCAATGACCGTTCACATTTCTTTGGCGATGGCGTTTATGATGCCACTATTGGCGGCAATCATGTGGTGTACCTGCTGGAAGACCATCTGGACAGGTTCTATACCAGTGCCAACTATTTCGATATCAAGATTCCAATGGCCAAGCGGGAGCTGGGTGAGTTGCTCACCGACCTGTTGCGCCAGGTGGAGGGGGAAACCCATTTCGTCTATTGGCAGGTAACCCGTGGCGTGGCATCTCGTAACCATGCTTATGGCAATGACATGCCGGGCAAGCTGTGGGTGTGGATTAAGCCGTCCAAGGCTGGCGATCCGAATGAAGAGCTGAAGCTGATCGTCCGTCCTGATACCCGCTTCCAGCATGGCAATGCCAAGACGCTGAACCTGCTGCCTGCTGTTATGGGCACTGAGCTGGCTGTTCGTGCCGGTGCCGACGAGTGCGTGCTGCATCGTGACGGCTTTGTGACCGAGTGCTGCCACAGCAATATCCAGATTTTGAAGGATGGCATGCTGATTGCTCATCCTGATGACCAGTTTATTCTCCGGGGCATTGCCAAGACCCACATGATTGAGGCATGCCGCAGGCTGGGCATCACTGTAATGGAGCGTCCTTTCAGCCTGGAGGAGATGTATGATGCAGACGAGGTTATCGTGACCGCTTCTTCCAGGATGTGCCAGCATGCCTGTGAGATTGAGGGCAGGAAGGTCGGCGGCAAGGACCCTGAGACATTGCACCGCATTGAGAAGGAAGTCATTCAGGAGTATCTTGACTATACCGGCAAGGCAACCCTGCTGGACTAAAAAGTTAATATTTTGGATTGGAATGGGCCAATCAGCTGATATGAATAGCTTTCTGTCAGTTGATGGCCCTTTGTTGTTTTTTCGGGCAAAGTTTTTCACAATGTATACAAAAAAATAAATGAATATATTTTTGATAAACTTCATGAATTTTGGAGGAAAATCATGAGCTGTGTAAATTTTAGCTGTGTGGATTTGAACTGTGATCTGGGTGAGAGCTTCGGTGCCTATACCATGGGCATGGATGAGGCGGTGGTGCCTCATGTTACATCTATCAATGTGGCATGCGGCTACCATGCCGGTGACCCGCTGATTATGGAAAAGACCATGGCACTGGCAGCAAAATATGGCGTGGCTGTAGGAGCTCATCCCGGTTTTCCTGACTTGCTGGGCTTCGGGCGGCGGCCTATGACGGTGACGCCGGAGGAGGCCGGTGCCTATGTGAAATACCAGCTGGGAGCGTTGATGGCTTTTGCCAAAAGCCACGGCCTGAAGCTGCAGCATGTGAAGCCCCACGGGGCACTGTACAACATGGCAGCCAAGGATGCAAAGCTGGCAAGGGGCATTGCCCAGGCGGTGGCCAGCGTGGATACGGGGATTTATCTCATGGGGCTGGCTGGCTCCGTGATGCTAGAGGAAGCGGAGAAGGCAGGGCTGCCCGTCATCAGCGAGGTCTTTGCTGACCGGGCCTACAATGATGATGGCTCCCTGGTAAACCGCAAGCTGCCGGGAGCAGTTATCCACGATGGGGACGAGGCTGCGGCAAGGGCAGTAAAAATGGCCAAGGAAAACAAGGTGGTCAGCATTAATGGCAAGACCATAGATATCAAGGCAGACAGTATTTGCGTGCACGGGGACAATGGAGCGGCTATTGAGCTGGTGAAGAAAATCCGTGCATCTCTGGCGGCAGAAGGGATTGCCGTGCAAAACTTTCAGAAACAATAACTGCAATATTGGGCAGGCTGTTGTTTGAGATAAAGAGTGTTTGAGATAAAGAGGAAATGGGGTGACATGCTTGGCAGAGTCAGCTGTTCC
>JAEDOE010000340.1 GCA_016302095.1 Anaerovibrio sp.
TTTGCAGGCGGCGGGGGGATGTATTGTCCCATCTGAAGGAATATGTGCCTTCGGAAAGTGATATGTATGAGCTGTTCAAGCTGATTGTGAAGGAAGATGCATGGGAGAAAATGTGCAGCGACAATGCAGTGAACTGTGCCTGGGAAAGGGACAGCTGGCGGTACAGGGTGCATGTCTACAAGAAAAAAGGGCAGATTTCCTTTGCCATCAGGACGCTGCCTCGCCAGATACCGGCACGGAGGAAATCGCCGCCCGGCAGTGTCCTGCCCTGGAGCAGCTGGGGCAGGCGGAGATTGCAGGCAGGTTCAGTGACAGGCGGCAGGGACTGTTCCTGGTGACGGGCGCCACGGGGGCTGGCAAGAGCACCACGGTGGCGGCAATGCTGGAAAGCATGAATCAGGCAGGCAACCTGCATATACTGACGCTGGAGGACCCTGTTGAATTTTTGTTCACCAAGGGGTATGGGCTGGTCAGCCAGCTGGAACGGGGGGAGGATTTCGGGGATTATTTCCAGGCGGTGGAGAATGCCATGCGTGAAGGACCGGATGTCATCATGGTTTCTGAGCTGCGGGATCACAGGACGGTGCATGCCGTTCTCAATGCAGCGGTGTCAGGCCACTATGTCATAGCGACCATGCATGCCGGGAGCGTGGTTGAGACGGTGGAAAGGCTGGTAAGCATGTACCCGGAGGAGCAGCAGGCTATGGGCAGGTCGCTGCTGGCTGCTTCCTTGCAGGGAATCTGCACGCAGAGGCTGCTGACAGGCAGGGGAGGCGCCAAGCACTGTGCCGTGGAATGTCTCAATGCCAACCATGCGGTGAGGAATATCATCCGCAGTGGCAAATATGAGCAGCTGCACAATATAATCCAATCAGGCATGGCGGAAGGCATGCAGAGCATGGAGATGGGCGTGGATAAGCTGAGGAAGGCGAATCTTTTGCGGTGCGGTTTTGGCAAGGTCCTGAGTGTCGGGTGATTGCGTATGGCTGTGTATGTGTATGAAGGCGTCGATGTAAGGGGCAGGCGGCAGCTGGGCTGCATTGAGGCACGTGACAGGATGGAAGCGGCAGCGAGGCTGAGGGAAAAGCTGCCGGCTGTCATCAGCCTGCATAGGAGAAGCCTGGCAAAGGTCCTGTGGGACAGGCGGCCGGGTCAGGGGCATGACAGGTTCAGGTTGGCTTTTAGCCACCAGATGCACATTATGCTGGGGGCAGGGCTGCCGGTGCTGGAAGCGGTGCGAATCTTCGCCGGGGACCTGGATGCAGCCCACAAAAAAAGCATGGAAAGGCTGCTGCAGCATCTGGCGGATGGCTATTCCCTGTCGGAGTCCATGGGGCTTCTGGGACATGAGTTTTCGCGGACGATGATTGCCATGGTGCAGGGGGGCGAACTGTCAGGCAATCTGGCAGATGTTTTTGGAAGGATGCATCGGATTTTCAGGAAACGCCAGGAAACCCTGCACAAGCTGGAACTAGCGATGGCTTATCCCTGCCTGCTGTGCGCTATCGGTGCTGTGCTGGTGGTATTTCTCCTGTGCCAGGTGCTGCCGGTTTTTGCGGAGGTGTTCGCAGGCTTTGGGGCGGAGCTGCCGGGAACTACGCGGTTGCTGCTTGCCCTGAGCGATAATTTTGGGCTGTGGGCTGCCTTGCTGGCGGCCGGGGTGTTGCTGGCCCTGGGCGTGGTGCAGGCCGGCAGGAAAATCAATTGGCTGGGCATGAGGCTGGGGCGGCTGGCGCTGTGGCTGCCGGTATGGGGCAGGCTGAAGCTGCGTAGCGAGCAGGCAACCTTCCTGTCCGTGCTTGCTATGATGGCGTATAGCGGTATCAGGCTGCATCAGGGCATGGGCATCGCCAGGAACATGAGCAGGAATATGTATTGGCAGTTTGCCTGTGATTCTATGTCTGTGCAGCTGGAGCAGGGCTACAGCCTGGGAGTATGCCTGGAAAAATCCGGGCTTTTCCCGGCCGTGGTGCTTTCCATGATCAAGGCAGGGGAACAGTCCGGGGAGCTGGCAAGAATGCTGGAATGTGCCGGGGAGTCATGCCAGAGGGAGGCGGAGCTGCTGCTGGAGAGGCTGAATGTGCTGGCGGAGCCGCTGATTATGCTGCTGTTGGGGAGCGTTACCGGCTTTGT
>JAEDOE010000341.1 GCA_016302095.1 Anaerovibrio sp.
CATTTGCAATATGACCGCAAAACAGGTATCATTGATATAGGAAAAAATCGTAACGGGAGATAATGCAAGGTGCGTTTATTTATAGCGGAAAAGCCCAGCATGGGGCGTGAGATTGCGGCAAACCTGCCGGGGCCTCAGCGGAAGGGCAATGGGTTTATTGAAACGGCGGCAGGCACGGTAACATGGCTTTTCGGCCATGTGCTGAGGCAGGCGGAGCCCCAGGAATACGATGCAAAATACAAAATCTGGCGGGCGGAGGATTTGCCCATCGTGCCTAAGAAGTGGCAGCTGCTGGTATCGGAGAGCAGTGCCAAGCAGTTTGCTGTGGTGCAGCAGCTTATCAGCCAGGCAGATGAAATCGTTCATGCCGGGGACCCTGACCGTGAAGGTCAGCTGCTGGTGGACGAGGTGCTTGAGTATGTGGGCTGTGACAAGCCGGTACGGCGGATACTCCTTAATGCTTTGGATGAAAAAAGCATTAAGGAAGCAATTAAGAATTTGCGTCAGAATGCGGAGTTTTTCAATCTCAGGCAGTCGGCACTGGCGAGGGCAAGGGCAGACTGGCTGATAGGCATGAATCTGTCCCGTGCCTATACTTTGGCGGCTCAGCGTTCCGGCCACCGCAATCTGGTGCTGCCGGTAGGCCGTGTCAAGACTCCGACATTGGCACTTGTAGTGCGCCGGGAGAGGGAAATAGAGAATTTCAAGCCTCAGGATTATTACACTATCAAGGGGCTTTTTCAGCATGCCAACGGGCAGTTTGCAGCCCAGTGGAAGCCAAAGGATATTCAGGTGGGGCTTGACCCGGAGGGCAGGCTGATTGATAAAAAGATTGCTGAGGCGAAGCTGGCAGAATTTTTGCAGAGCCCCCATGATGGCGTGATTTCCGGCTACTCCAAGGCGAAAAAGCAGGAGCAGCAGAGATTGCCTTTTTCCCTGTCTTCCTTGCAGGTGCTGGCAGGCAGGCGGTTTGGCTACGAGCCTCAGCAGGTGCTGGACACGGCTCAGAAGCTCTACGAGCAGAAACTGACTACCTATCCCCGTTCCGACTGTGAATACCTGCCAACCAATCAGTTTAAGGATAGCGCAGTTATCCTGCAAAATTTGCAGGGGCTGGCCCATGAGCAGCTGTCTGCCTGGGCGGCAGGAGCTGATGGCAAAATAAAAAGCCGCGCCTGGAACGACAAGAAGATTTCGGCTCATCACGCTATTATTCCTACCCGTGTCAAGGCGGATTTAGCGAAGCTGAGCATTGTGGAGCGCAATATTTATTTTTTGATTGCCCAGGCGTATCTGGCACAGTTCTATCCTGTCCACACCTACTATCAGACCAAGGTGGAGGTGACCTACAAGGATGAGCTGTTTGCCGCCAGCGGCAGGACGGAGATTGATTTGGGCTGGAAGGCACTTTATACCTATAAGAAAAAAGCCGGGGATGCAAATAATGCTGGCGGCACGGATAATGCCGATGGCAGTGATGATGACAATAACGAGAATAGCGAAAATAATGATAACGGCGAGAATGGTGACAATGGTGCCGATGGCAATGCCCTGCCGCCCATGAAGAAAAATGACGGCGTGCAGTATTTGTCCGGCGAGCTGGGGCAGAGCGTTACCAAGCCGCCAAGCCGCTTTACCCAGGCTACCTTGATTGCGGCTATGAAGGATATTCATAAATTCGTGCAGAATCCTGAGGCAAAGAAACAGCTGAAGGCGGTGTATGGCATAGGCACTGAGGCAACCAGAGCAACTATCCTTGACGAGCTTATTCACAAACGGAAGCTGCTGAAGGAAACTGGCAAGAAAAAGTATCTCCAGCCTGCCCAGTCCGCCTACATGCTGATTGATGCTATGCCGGAGGAACTGGCGTATCCTGATTTTACGGCAATTTGGGAGGACAGGCTGCATTCAATGGCAGAGGGGGAGGGTTCTCTTGACGAGTTCCTGCAATCCCAGGTGGACTTTACCACTAGCCTGTGCCAAAAGGCGAATTGCACCAGCCTGGCGGCAGAGGGGCAGATACGCTGCCCTCGCTGCAATATTGGCATCTTGCAGAAACGCCATGGCAAAAACGGCGATTTCTGGGGCTGCAGCAATTATCCCCGCTGCCGCATGAGCTGTGATGACAAGGA
>JAEDOE010000022.1 GCA_016302095.1 Anaerovibrio sp.
CAGACGGCAGGAAGCTGACCTACAGGGAGTTGAACAGCAGGGCAAACAAGCTGGCCAGGCTGCTGGTACAGGGAGGACTGGCTCTGGGCGAGGCAGTAGGACTGGTGCTGCCGCGGATTGTGGATGTGCCTGTGGCGGAGTATGGCATCATGAAGGCTGGCGGTGCTTTCCTGCCGATGCTGCCGGATTATCCTGATGACCGCATGGCTTACTGCCTGAAGGATTCCGGGAGCCGCTTTGTGGTGACTACCAGGGCCATTCAGGCAGGGAAGCAGGAGCTGTTTGCCAAGGCTGGCTGCACTGTGCTGACAGTGGAGGATTTGGCAGCCTGTGGCCAGGCGGAGAATCTCAATCTGGATATTCCAGCTGATTCCCTGGCCTATGTTATCTATACCTCCGGCTCTACCGGCACGCCAAAGGGCGTGATGATTGAGCATCGCAACCTGTGCAATTTCGTGGATGCAAATCCGAAAAACCACGAGACAGTTAATTTTGTGTCCTATGGCAGGACTGCCTTGTCGGTGGCAGCGATTTCCTTTGACTTCTCCTTAATGGAGATTCATATCCCTCTGTGCAACGGCATGACAGTGTGCATGGCAAGCGGGGAGGAGATTTACAATCCGCTGTCTCTGCTGAGGCTGATTAAGGAGCACCATGTAGATGTTATATCCGGTACGCCGTCCTTTATTTCCAACTTTATTGATGCCCCTGAGGCCAAGGTGCTTGCCCAGGTGAAGATGTACGATTTCGGTGCGGAGGCCTTCCCGGAGACCTTGTACGAGAAGCTGCACCGGCTCAGCCCTGAGGCGGTCATCGTCAACGGCTACGGCCCGACGGAAGCCACCATCAGCTGTATTTCCAAGGTCATTGAGGGCAATGGCAAGGTGACTATCGGCACTCCTGCCGCTAATGTCCGTGCCTATATCTGTGATCTGGATGGCAATATCCTGCCGGCAGGCGCCCGGGGTGAGCTGGTTATCTGCGGCGCAGGCGTAGGCAGAGGCTATGTAAACCTGCCGGAAAAAACCAAGGATGTATTTATTACCCTCAATGGCAGAAGGGCATACCGCAGCGGCGATATGGCCAGGTACAACCAGGCCGGGGAGCTTGAGTTCTTTGGCAGGCTGGACAATCAGGTGAAGCTGAGGGGGCTCCGGGTAGAGCTGGATGAGATTTCCAGCGTCATGAGCACCTATCCGTCTGTTACCCATGCGGTTGTTGTGGTCAGGGGCGAAGGTCAGCAGCAGTTCCTGTGCGGCTATTATGTGGCAGAGGACGCAATAGCTAAGGCTGACCTGACTGAGCACATGAAGAAATCCCTGGCGCCGTATATGGTGCCGTCAGTCCTGATGCAGCTGAAGTCCATGCCGCTGACTGCCAACGGCAAAATCAACAAGAGGGCATTGCCGGAGCCGGAGGCTTCCACAGATGAGCGGGAGTATGCAGCACCTGTGAACGAGCTGCAGAGCAAGCTGGCAGGGATGTTTGCCAAGGCCCTTGGTGTGGAGAAGGTCGGCATTACGGAGGATTTCTTTGCCCTGGGTGGTACCTCCCTGACGGCCTCCAAGGTGGCCATGCAGGCTATGCTGGCAAAGCTGCCGGTGGCTTATGCGGATATTTTTGACAATCCGACTGTGGAGAAGCTGTCCCGTTTCATTCTGGCCAAGCAGGGGCAGGAGGTGCAGGCAGCTAAAGCAGCTGCTCCGGTAGAGGAAGCAGCTACTGAGGCAACCGGTGTTGCCAGGGCACTTGCCCACAATACCAATAAATATGTAGATGAGGTTGCTGCCGGAGAGCTGGGCAATGTGCTTTTGACCGGGGCTACCGGCTTCCTGGGCATCCATGTGCTGAAGGTATTGCTTGAAAAGACGGCGAATACTGTGTACTGCCTCATCCGCAGGGGCAAATCTGCCAGTGTGGAAAAGCGCCTCAAGGGCATGTTCTTCTACTATTTCAGTGAGTCCATGGATGAGCTGATGGGCAGCCGGGTTCAGGTGATAGAGGGAGATATTACTGAGGCAGAGTGTATTGAGGGGCTGGCGCAGTATGACTTTAAGACGGTGATTAACTGTGCCGCCTGCGTGAAGCATTTTGTCAACGATGATATTCTGGACCGCATCAATGTTCACGGTGTGGAAAATCTGGTGGAATTCTGCTCCAAAACAGGCAGACGGCTGGTGCAGATTTCTACAGTCAGCGTAGCAGGTGACAATATAAATGATAAGTTCCCGGAGGAAAAGACTATCCATGAAAATGAGCTGTTCTTCGGCCAGAGCCTGGGAAATAAATATATCTATACGAAGTTCATGGCGGAAAAGGCAGTGCTGGAGGCAGTGGCAGATGGCAGGCTTGATGGCAAGATTATCCGTGTGGGCAACCTGATGAGCCGTCACAGTGATGGCGAGTTCCAGATTAATTTTGTTACCAACGGCTTTATGCGTACCCTGCGGGGCTATGCCGCCATCGGCAAGTTCCCGGTATCCGGCATGGATGAGTCAGCGGAGTTTTCGCCGATTGACTGCACGGCAGAGGCTATCGTGCAGCTTAGCGGCGTGAACAGCCAGTTTACGGTATTCCATGCCTGCAACAGCCACCGGGTGCAGATGGGTGATGTGATTGAGGTCATGAACCATTGCGGCCTGAAGGTGGATGTGGTTGCCGAGGCTGAGTTTGAAAAGAGCCTTACGGCTGCCCTGGCTGATGAGCAGCAGAATATGCTGGTTTCCGGGCTGATAAGCTATATGTCTTCCGATAGTCAGAACAATATCAGGTATATTGATTATGACAATGTGTTCACCATCAAGGCACTGTACAGGCTGGGCTACAAGTGGCCGATTACGGATGATAAATATCTGGAAAATGCCTTTATGGCCTTGAAGACACTGGGATTTTTTGACGCAGACTAAGTTGCATTTGTGAGATGTTAGAAAAGGGCAGCTGTCATGGTTGTACAAAGGCAGCTGCCTGATATATATGCAAGGGCAGAAAATAGAACATGAAATAGGATTGTGAGACGAATTGTATGGAGTTAATACGAAATAGCAAAATTATAGATAACAAATACAGAGAATTTTTTATTCCCACCGTATTAACGGCGATGTCAACCTCTTTGATTCTTATGGCTGACAGTATTATTGTGGGCAATATGCTGGGGGCCAATGCGCTGGCGGCTGTAAACTGCTGCATACCTATCCAGCAGGTGTTTGGCATGGTGTCTGAGCTATTGGGGCTGGGCGGCTCAACAGCCATCTCTATTGCCAGAGGCAGACGGGAAAATCAGAAAGCAAATCAGGCGTTTACTGCCGTTATCATTTTGCTGGTAGTGCTGTGCCTGCTTTTTATGCTGCCACAGCTACTGGCAACGTCCTTCTTTTGTGGCCTGCTTACCCAGGATAAGGTACTATATCCTCTGGTATATGAATATTACAGCATGCTGCTGTGGGCAGCGCCTTTTGCCATTTTTGTGCAGGCCATGGAGTTTATTATCAGAGCAGAAGGACGGCCGAGTATGGCTTCCTTTATTACAGTTCTTGCCAATGTGGTGAACATCGTTTGTGATATTATTTTCATGGGCTTTATGGATATGGGCCTTAGAGGGGCAGCCCTGGCTACTGTTGTAGGCTTCGGGGCAGGTTTCCTTGTCTCTCTGGGCACCTTGATTTGGGGGAACAAGACATTGCAGCTGTGCTTCCAGCAGCTGCGGAGCTGCTGTCTGGAGATTATTCAGACAGGTATGCCGGCTGCTATGGGGATAGGTTTGATAGCCATTAAGCTGTTCTGCCTGAATCATATTGTCATGGCTGCCGCAGGCCATAATGGTATGGTGGCTTTTTCCATCTGTTTAGCAACCTTGGGACTTTGTTCTATGTTCATCACGGCTGCGGCTCAGACCATGATGCCGATTCTTGGCATTTATTACGGCGAGAAGGATTGGAAGGGGGTACGTCTGGTTTTGCATCGAACCTTCCGCGTTATGGCTATATGTGCCATAGTGCTGACCTTGTTTATAGAAGCTGTGCCGGAGGCATTGCTTTTCATTTTTGGTGTGGATGATGCGGAAGCAGTGGCAATGGCAGTGCCTGCCCTCAGGATTTATGCCACCAGCCTGCTGGGGGTATCGGTGTCCTTCCTGATGATTTATTATTATATGTCCATTGAGAAGTCGAAGCTGGCAAATCTTATTTCCATTCTCAACGGGGTGGTATTTATTATTCCAGTTGCCTATATACTGTCCAAAATTATGGGGATTACCGGTGTATGGGTTGCCTTCCCGCTGGCGGAGCTTTTGACACTGCTCTATATCTGGTTTGAAGCAAAAGGGAAAATGCACAATGTGTATCAGATTAGCGATGAGGAAGCTGCTATCCTGGATATTTCTTTGCTGGGCAAGGAGGATATGGGAGCAGATACATCCAGGCAGGCGATGGCTTTTCTGGAGGAACATGGCATGGAGCATAAGCTCTCAAATAAGATAGGTATTGCCATTGAAGAAATGGTGGAAAATATCTATCGCTATTTTGGCGACAAAAAGGTGAACATAGACCTGCGCCTGGTAGTCAATAAGGAGGGAGTGGTTCTTTCCTTCTGCGATGATGGACCGGAATTTGATCCTACCACCTATCAGCCGGAGGAAAAGGAGGAATTTGCCATTGACAATATTGTGATGCTGCGTGCTGTCAGCAAAGATATTAAGTATCAGAGAGTTATTGGTTTGAATAAAACCCTTGTTTATTTTTAAGGTAGGGTACGAATGAAAGCAAAATATATGAAAGGCTGGTTATGTGATGCAGCGGAGAGGAGTTTGTGACTTTGGAAAAAAAATATGCTAAAAGTGCATATCGTAATTTCTTTTTTTGGAGTACATGCTCTTCTTTGGGAGTTACTGTATCGACACTTATTGATGCAACCTTGGTGGGAAATTTTATAGGCAGCAAGGGTTTGGCAGTGGCGAATATTGCTACCCCAATATTTTTGCTCTATTCCCTGTTAGGAATTACTTTAGGTAGTGGAGCAGGTATTCTGATTGGTAAAAGACTGGGGGCTGAGGACGAAGAGAGAGCCAATCGTCTTTTTGCCTCCGTCTTGAGCACAGGCATTACTGTCGGCGTGTTTTTCGCAGTTATATCCGTTAGCTTCAGCAATGAGCTGTGTACTTTTTTAGGTGCAGAAGAATTATTAAATTTGGTATGGCAATATCTGTTTATCGTCTTCTGCTCTGCGCCGATTTTTGTCTTGTATCATATTCTTGCTGCTGCGGTGCGGACAGATGGCGACCCAAAACTGGCAGCGATTGCTTCCGGCGGTGTGATTGTCACAAATTTAGTCTTGGATATATTGTTTATGAGGGTTCTGAACTGGGGCGTGGCAGGAGCGTCAGCTTCCCTGTGCATTGCCGAGACTGTTGGCGGCTTGTTGCTGCTGGCTCATTTTTGGAAAAAGCAATCATTGCTGAAGTTGCGTTTTGCATTGCCGCAAGCTAAGGAAATCAAAAACTTTATTGCAACAGGCTTTGGCGTAGGTTCATCGTTTATATTCCAGGCAGCAGTAATTATGGTGTTTAATATTTTGCTGTTGCAGGAGGCTACCCAGGCAGGTATATATGCGGTAGCTGTTTTTGGCGTAATGTATACCATGAGCACTGTTCCTTATGCGCTGTTTGATGGTGCAGGCGCGGCAGCTTCCACCGTCATTTCCATCTTGGGTGGCGAGAAAGATCAAAAGGGCATGCTAGCTGTATTTTATGATGGCCTGCGAAGCGTTATCATAGCAGGGGTGATTCTTGCGCTGGCTTTTGCCTTGTATACAAGAGAGATTCTGGCGTTTTTCGGCATCGCAGGCGATGTGTCTTTTGATACGGCAGTAGCGGCATTTCAGATTTATGCAGTAAGCATTGTGTTTGCAGGCATTAATACCCTGACGACAGCTTTTTGGCAGACTATAGGCAGAATACGCCTGGCAGCAGCTATTTCCATTCTGCGGAACTGTGTATTCATGCTGGCTTTCGGTGCCTGCCTGATTCCGGGCAGAGGCATTGAGGGGCTGGCTATGGCTTATGTGCTGGGGGAAGGCTTGTGCCTGGTCATCATGTTATGCGTGCTGGTATTTAAAAGTTCTAAAAAGTACATAGAAGAGAATTATTGCTTTTATAATCGGGTATTCGAAAGATTTTACAAGATTGAGGAGGGCAGCATTGACTTATTGGCCAAAGAATTGGAACAGGTATGTGAAGAATGGGAGATCGGATATAAGCAGTCTATGTTTATCAATTTAATCACAGAGGAATTGATTTTGAATATTATTAAGTTCGGTCTTGACAGCAATGAAAAACAATGCTATGTGTCCGTTAAATTGATGGATAATAACGATGAATATATTTTGCGTATCCGTGATAATGTACGGACATACAATCCTTTTGATTTGCGAGGCGATGAAGTGGACCGGGCTGCTATGAGGCTGATTACGAAGAAAGCAAAATACTACAATTATCAGAGAAAACTGGTCTTTAATTACCTGTATATTATAATTTAGGGAAGTGGGGAAGCCTATGAAAAATGTGTTTTCAGATAAAATTGAGCTGAAGCGTCTTGCCGTGCAGAGAAATCTGTTGTGGGAATATGAAGCCCCGGTATATCAGCGAATTATTCAAGACAGAAAAAATATGGTACTTTTAGATGTGGGCTGCAACGATGGCAGGAAAACCATAGAAAGGTTTGACCGAAAAAATTTTGCCAAGGTTGTGGGCTTGGATTGCTTGACGGAATTGGTAGAAGAAGCCGGGCAAGCATTTGGTGATGATGTATTTTCTTTTTATTATTGCGATGTGGCACAAGAAAACTTTGCAGAGGCCATTAAGGCAATCATGGAACAGGAAAAAATTGCTTCTTTTGATATAATTAATTGCTCTTTTTTGTTGATGCACCTGGAAGAACCAGGCAGGGTATTAGAGGGGCTACGGCAATTTTTGGCGCCGGAGGGGATTCTGGTGGTAATAGAGCCGGATGATACAACAAGCAAAATGCAGCCTGACCCGGAAAATATATTTGGGCAATTCCTTGACACTCTGGCCAGGGATCCTTATGCCGGCCAACGTGATTGTGGCAACAAAGTATTTGGCCTTTTACAGCAAAGCGGTTATAAAAACATTGCCTTGCAGCTGGCAGAAATCACTGCCCATAAAGGTGAAGGAAAAAAGAAAGAAGATATTTTTACTACATTTTGCTCATATTTACCTGAGGATATGCTCCTTCTGCAGCAGGAAGCTGCCGGTAATGATGCTTATCAGGCATGTCAGGAATGGGTGCAAAACAATTTTGCTGACCTCCGCAGGCTGATAACGGCGCCAGAAACGGAGATTGCTTTCGGCATGAAAATTTATACCTGCGGAGGTAAAGTGGATGCTTACTAAAGAACTAACCTTAATCGCTATGAAGCAAAGATGGCTGGAGCAGACCTTGGCGTTATGCGATAAATGTGTTGGGGAACATTTATATACAAGAGCAGATTTTGCACAGGTTATCGAAAGGGACGATCAGGAAGTTTTTCTTTTATTAACCCCGGCAGAAAAAGTGGTAGGTTATATTTACTGCAGGCTGATAGATGTCAGGGAAGCAGAGCAGCTGTCAAAACAATCTCTGCAGCAGCTGGACAATAAGGTATTTAAGGCATGTTCGCTGCTGGGAATTTTACAGTCTATTGGCATAAGCGAGGCATATCGGCAGCAGGGCCTTTCCAACATACTGGTGGAAGCATACTTGCAATGGCTTTGGCGCAAGACAGCTGCGGATATTGCCTTTGGTGTCTTCTGGAAACCGCATGGAAAAGCACCAATGGGATCCATATTGGAAAAATTTGGCTTTTATCATCTGACAGATGCTCAAAATGTCTGGTATGACAATGAAAATCTTATCTGTCCTGTGTGTCATGGACGGTGCAGATGTGAGGCGGCAATTTACTATAAAATCTTGGAAAGGAGAGAGGCAGAATGAAATTAAAATTGTTACCAAAGTTTATACTGTCCCTGGGCATATTAGGTGCAATATTGACGATTGCCGTTTCATTGTTCAGCTATCAGTCGTCAAAAGGCCACCTAGAGGAGATGTATGCCCAGAGAATCATAAGCGGCAGCAAAAGTGTAGCAACATTGCTGGATATAAATGATATAAGGACAATTATTGGCCCTGGTGGTGAAAAAAGCGAGGCATATAGCCGGGTAGAGCAGATGCTGAACAGGGTAAAGAAGGATAGCAATGTTACATATTTATCTTTGGTGGTTCCCGATGAAGATAGCGTAACCTTTTATGTAGATGCTTGCGTAGAAGAAATGGGTGACGACCCTGAAGGAAAATTACTTTACGGCACTGATGTTTTGTATACGGATGCAGCTAATGGCGAGGAGGATTTGCAGAAGTATTATCAGATATGGCAGCTGTATGCGCAAAACAAAGGCACGGAAGAGCCCTTGGTGACTGATAACCGCTATGGTTACAATTATACGGCAGTGGCCCCTGTTTTAGATGAGCATGGGCAGGCGATTGCAGAAATACAATACATCCTGGATATGCAGTCAGTACGCGATCATCTAAATTCCTTTTTGCGTAATATGCTGATAATTTCTTTATTGATTATTACTATTGCGTTGCTGATATATATGCTGGGAATAGAAAAAATCGTTATCAGACCCGTGAAAAAGCTGGCTCATTTTACAGCTAATATCATTCAGGCAGGACGCTTTGAAAAGCAGAAAATTGTGCTCCATACAGGGGATGAAATAGAGGAGCTTGGCGGTGCGGTAAATGTTATGATTGAAAAGCTGGAGGAATATATTGAAAATCTGACAGCGGTTACCTCAGAAAAAGAGCGCATAGGAGCAGAGCTGGGGGTTGCAACCCATATTCAGTCCTCCATGCTGCCATGTATTTTCCCGGCTTTTCCTGATAGAGATGAATTTGATATTTATGCAACTATGACACCTGCCAAGGAAGTGGGCGGAGATTTCTATGATTTCTTCATGGTAGATGACAGGCATCTGGCTATAGTTATGGCTGATGTTTCCGGCAAAGGCGTTCCAGCAGCCCTATTTATGGTCATCGGTAAAACCCTGATTAAGGACCATACGGTTCCGGGACGGAATCTGGGGGAGGTATTCACAGAGGTAAACAATATACTTTGTGAGTCAAATGATAACGGCATGTTTATTACAGCCTTTGAAGGGGTGCTGGACCTGGTGACAGGTGAATTCCGCTATGTCAATGCCGGTCATGAGAAGCCGTTTATCTACCGTAAGGGCAAGGGCTATGAGGAATACAAGACCCGGGCGGGCTTCGTGCTGGCAGGTATGGAGAACATCAAATACAAAGAGCAGGTAATTCAGCTGGAGGCAGGAGATAGGATTTTCCAATACACGGATGGTGTTACAGAGGCAACAGATATGGATAAACAGCTGTATGGCATGGACAGGCTGAACAGTGTGCTGAATCTGAAATGTGCAGAATGTAGCCCGGAGGAGACCTTGCGGCTGGTGAAGGCTGACATTGATGCTTTTGTAGGAGGTGCTGACCAGTTTGATGATATAACCATGCTGTGCCTTGAGTATGTCAGGAAAATGGAGGAATGACCTATGAAGGAGATAACCTTGGATGCTACGCCAGAAAATATAGGTGTGGCAACGGATTTTGTGGAGGAATTTCTGGATGAAATAGGGTGTCCGATAAAAGCCAAAATAAAGCTGAATATCGCCATAGACGAGCTGTTTGGCAATATAGCCAATTATGCTTATCCGGACGGGGCAGGGCAGGCAACTGTCAAGGTGGAAATGCTGGAAAATCCAAGAGCAGTCTGCATTACCTTCATAGACAGCGGCGTGCCATACAATCCCCTGTCAAAGGCGGATCCTGATATCACCCTATCGGCTGAGGACAGGCAGATTGGCGGGCTGGGGATCTTCATGGTGAAGAAAAACATGGATGATATGCAGTATAGCTATTGCGAGGGCCGGAACCGGCTGAAAATAATCAAGTGTATTTAAATTAATGGTGTAATTTCTGTATGATACCACTTGCTTGTATAAGATATAGGCAGGTGGTATTTTTTGGGAGGCCACCATTACAATTATTCACTGTAAAAAATGTAATAATATGTCAAAAGAACGTTGTAATTTTTGTGACAAAATGCTATAATACGCGTGAATAATGA
>JAEDOE010000342.1 GCA_016302095.1 Anaerovibrio sp.
CAGCACCTGATCCCCTGCCTCGGTGTAGTTGACGATGGCATGGCCTCTTTTTGTGTTTTTGGGTGCAGGGCTGGTTTCCCTGTGGCAGGAAAGAAGGGGTTGTTATGCTTACATGCGGTGATTTGAAAAATTTGCCGGTGCTGCAAAAAATAAAATATCTGACAGGGGACAGCGGTCTTGCCAATCCCATTCGCTGGACCTTTGTGCCGGAAACGGAGAAGCTTGAGCCCTGGATACATGGCGGTGAGCTTTTGCTGCTCAGCGGCGCCTTGTCCCAGCGCAGGGATTTCCGGCTGGGACAGGTCCTGCTGGATGCCATGCGGCTGAAAATGGCAGGTGCCGTGCTGCTGGTGGGGGACAGCTACATTCAGAAGGTGCCCAGGGAAGCTATTGCCAGGGCGATAGAGCAGGATTTTGCCATTATGGCTATTCCCTGGAATGTACCGCTGGTGGATATTCAGGAGGCTGTGGCAAGGGCTATTGTGATGAGCGATACGCAGCTGACACTGGATAATGCCCTGGATTTTTTGCTGCAGGGTAGGATCAGTGCCAGGGAATATGCAGGCTTTGTGCTGGCACCTTTTTTGGCACAGGAGGAAAGGACCTGCCGGGGGCTTTTGGAGACATTGGAGTCGTATTTTGCCTGCAATGGCAATACCATCAAGGCTGCAGAGCTGCTTTTTGTGCATCGCAATACCGTCAAATACCGCCTGGGGCAGGCGGAGGCCATCCTGGGCTGCTCGCTCTCCGATGCCGGTGTCAGGCTGAAGGTGCAGCTGGCACTGTATATCCGCAGCCAGGAGCAGGATAATGGGAAGAAGGTGTAGTTTTTGTGCAGCCTGCACAAGGAAGCAGGGGATTTTTGGCCATGCTGCACAAAAATCAGGCATTTTGTTGACGATAGTGGTCTTGCTAGCTATAATGTGAGCATAACGATGAGTTAAGAACAAGCAAATTTGATAGTGGACACTTGTGGACAACGTGGTTCTCGCTTCTGTGACGTATGGGCGCAGGGGCGGGAGCCTTTTTATTTGCTTTTGTTGGATGTGTGCAGAAAGAAGGTAATTATGATGGCAGAGAAGAAGCTTGACAATGATTTTTCCCTGACAGCGGTAGGGAAGGAGGGCCGTCGCGGACTGGTGCCGATGATGGCTATCATGCTGGGATTTACTTTTTATACCGGTACTATGCTGACCGGCGGCCGGCTGGGCACCAGCCTGACCTTTACTGATTTGGCGGCAGCTCTTTTGATTGGTGACTTGATTTTGGGGATTTATACGGCCCTGCTGGCGTATATGGGCGGCAAAACCGGCCTTTCCACTCATCTTTTGGCACGTTATGCCTTTGGTGAGAAGGGCTCCTATCTGGTTTCCGGCATCCTGGGGCTTACCCAGGTGGGATGGTTCGGTGTCAGTGTCGTGATGCTGGCTTTGCCGATCAGCAAGATTTTTGGCATTGATATTACGCCGGTGATTCTGGTCAGCGGTGCCATGATGGTGGCTACTGCGTATTTCGGCGTGAAGTCCCTGACTATTCTCAGTATTGTGGCAGTGCCTTCCATTGCGGTGCTGGGCTGCTATTCTTCCGCTATTTCCCTGGATGCCATCGGCGGCTGGGGCGAGCTGATGGATTCTACTGCGGTCAGCACCATGAGCCTGACTATGGCACTGAGCCTGGTGGTGGGCTCCTTTATTTCCGGCGGTACCTTGACGCCAGATTTTGCCCGTTTTTCCCGCACGCCGAGGATTGCGGTGGCGTCTACTGTGGCAGCGTTCTTTATTGGCAATATCCTCATGTTTGCCTTTGGTGCCATCGGCGGCCTTGCCACCGGCATGGCAGATATTTCCGATGTGATGATTGCTCAGGGGCTGGTGCTTTCCGGCATCATTATCCTGGGGCTGAATATCTGGACGACCAATGACAATACCATTTATGCGGCAAGCCTGGCTTTTTCCAATATTACCAAGATGCCGAAGAAGCAGTGGGTTGTTATTAATGGTGTTCTTTCCACGGTTTTTGCCATGGTGCTGTACAATCATTTTATTCCTCTTTTGAGCTTCCTCAGTGCGATTATCCCGCCTCTGGGTGCCGTGATGATCATGGATTATTTCTTCCTGAACCGCAA